>CAIXLI010000061.1 GCA_903920205.1 uncultured Pseudomonadota bacterium | reverse complement strand
CTCCATCAAATCCTGCCGTGTCTCGGCGTCTAAAAATCCTGCGCGTATCATTCCCGCACAAGAATCCATCTCGAATCTTAATGCAACTCTTTTCTCGGGTTATCCCAGAGTCAGGGTATATGTAAGAAAGATATCAAGTTTGCCGTGGGATCAGGTGTCCTATGCGGGATTGGCGCCGTAGGTGTTTTTCGTACAGGGCATATCGATCCAATCTTCTGGCAAGCTGCTTCAGAGCTTTGCATGGGAGGATTTGGAATCCTCCGCTTCATGCATAGAATCAAAAACACACTGAACACCTTCGAGCAGTCACGCCCTGCCAGCACAACCAAGCCCACCCCTGGCGGTTAATGCCTGAAATGGCGAATGCCGGTGAAGACCATCGCTAGACTGGCCTTGTCCGCCGCTTCGATCACTTCGGCATCGCGCATAGAACCGCCGGGCTGAATAACAGCCGTGGCTCCCGCTTCGACCAAGGCTTCGAGGCCGTCGGCAAAGGGGAAGAAGGCATCCGACGCCGCAACGCTACCCTTGGTCTGGGATACGCTTTGACCCGCAGCTTTCGCCGTGTCTTCGGCTTTACGCGCCGCTATACGGGCGCTGTCGACGCGGCTCATCTGGCCTGCGCCTATGCCGACGGTGGCGTTGTTCTTAGCGTAAACAATCGTATTCGATTTGACGTGTTTGCCCACGGTAAAGGCGAAGATCATATCGCTAAGTTCCTGTTCCGTCGGCTGTCTTTTCGTAACGCATTTCAACGCGGCTTTATCCAAAACCACGTTATCGCGCGTCTGGAGCAGAAGCCCACCCGCGACCGACTTGACAATCTGCCCCGCAAGACGCGGATCCGCCATGCTGCGGGTTAGCAAAACGCGCAAATTCTTTTTCGCCGCAAGGATCGCCGCCGCTTCGTTGTCCATATCGGGAGCGATAATGACCTCGGAGAAAATCTCGGTAATCGCCTGAGCCGTTTTGGCATCCAACGAACGGTTGCACGCAATGATGCCGCCGAACGCGCTGACCGTGTCGCAGGCGAAAGCGCGGCGGTAGGCTGTAAGCAAATCTACGCCCGTTGCTACGCCGCAGGGATTGGCGTGTTTAATGATAGCGACCGCGGGTTGGTCGGTGAATTCGCTGACCAGTTCAAACGCGGCGTCGGTATCGTTGATGTTGTTATAGCTAAGTTCCTTGCCTTGCGTCTGGATGGCGTTGGAAACGCCCGGGCGGGTCACATCGGTAACGTAGAAAGCCGCTGTTTGATGCGGGTTTTCGCCGTAACGCAGCGCTTGCTGCTTTTTTGCGGCCAAGGTCAGCGTGTCGGGATAGTCTTCGCCCAATTGCGCCGCGAACCATGTGCTGATCGCGCTGTCATAGCTGGCGGTATGGGCATAGGCGGTAGAAGCCAGTTTTTTGCGGAACGGCAGCGAGGTGCCGCCGCCATGCTGCGTCATTTCCGCGATCACGTCTTGGTACTGCGCGGGATCAGTAACGATAGCAACAAAAGCATGGTTCTTCGCGGCAGAGCGCACCATCGCTGGCCCGCCGATATCGATGTTTTCAATGCAGGAGTCGAAATCCGCGCCCTTTGCCACCGTTTCGCGGAAGGGATACAGGTTGACGACGATCAGGTCGATAGGCGGAATGTTGTGCGCCACGGCTTCGTCTTGATGCGTTTTCAAATCGCGGCGTTGCAAAATACCCCCGTGAATGCGCGGATGCAGCGTTTTCACGCGCCCGTCCATCATTTCGGGAAAGCCCGTATAATCGCCAACCTCGGTCACCGCGATACCCGCCTGCCTCAGTTTCTCCGCCGAGCCTCCTGTGGATAGGATTTCGACGTTATGTTCCGCCAGCTTACGGGCGAAGTCGACCAATCCGGTCTTGTCGGAAACAGAGATAAGGGCGCGGGCGATTTTGTGTGTTTGGGTCATGACAGCATGTTCAGGTTAGGGGGCTGGGATTGGGTCGGATGTTTACACCCCCAAGGCGCTTTGCGCCAGTGCCTTTTCCCGCCACAAAAACGCGGCGGAAACGCCAAGCCCACACCTCCTTGCGAAGGGCCAGAGAAGGGGGCGGGAATATTTCCTCTTGGCTTGAAAGAGGCGTAATTCATATTGATCGTTGATTCCAGACACAAAAACATCCGTACTTTCTCTTGTACTTCCCGAACGCAATCCCTAAACTGGGCCTCCACTCTATTTTCCGCCCCCTTCAGGATCGTCCATGCCCAAAAACCTGTTCCGCCTTCTGGCTGTTTTCTCAGTTCTCGCCGCTTTGGTTGCGACGCCCCTTTTCGCCAAGACGACGCCCACGGCGCAATCGGCCATAGAACCGAAAACCGAGTCCAAAGCGGAAAGCAGCGCCGCCGATACCTTTAAGCAACTTACGCTTTTCTCCGACGTTTTAGAACGCGTCCGCGCCGATTACGTCGATCAGGTCACGGACGACAAGCTGATCGAAAACGCGCTGAACGGCATGCTGTCGGCGCTCGACCCGCATTCCAGCTATATGAACAAGAAAAGCTTTCAGGACATGCAGACCCAGACGCGCGGCGAGTTCGGCGGTTTGGGCATCGAAGTCACGATGGAAAACAGCCTTGTTAAAGTCGTGTCGCCCATCGACGATACGCCTGCCGCCAAAGCAAAAATTCAACCCAACGATCTGATTACCCATATCGACGCCAAGCCCGTCACCGATTACACGTTGAGCGAAGCCGTCGACCATATGCGCGGCGTGCCAGGCACCAAGATCGTTTTGACCATCCGCCGCGGCGGCATTTCGGGACAACCTTTTGACGTCACGCTGATCCGTGCTGTTATCCGCGTGCAATCGGTCAAGTGGGAACAAAAGGGCGATGTCGCCTATATCCGCATCAGCGCATTCAATGAACAGACGCAAACAGGCTTGGACAAGGCTTTGGCGGCAGCGGACGAAAAGATCGGCGCCAAGCTGATCGGCTATGTCGTCGATTTGCGAAACAACCCGGGCGGCTTGCTGGATGAAGCGGTTTCCGTTTCGGGCACTTTCCTGGAAGCAGGCAAAGAAGTCGTTTCGACGCGCGGACGCCACAAGGAAGAAGATCAAGCCATGTCCGCCAAAGGCGGCGACAAAGCGCATGGCAAGCCTATCGTCGTTCTGGTCAATGGCGGGTCGGCTTCGGCTTCGGAGATTGTCGCGGGGGCGTTGCAAGACCACAAACGCGCCATTCTGGTCGGCACCAAGAGCTTTGGCAAAGGCTCGGTTCAGACTATCATTCCGGTCTCGGGCGGCGGCGCGATGCGCCTGACCACAGCGCGTTACTATACGCCTTCAGGCCGTTCGATTCAGGCCTTGGGCATCGAGCCTGACATCATCGTGCAACAAGCCAAGCTGGAAAAGCTCGCTATGGGTCCTGGCGTGCATGAAGCCGATCTTAAAGGCGCGCTTCAGAACGACACCGTCAAGGAAGGCAAGGATAAGGCTGGCGAAAAATCGGCTTCTCCCGAAGACGGGGACGACGAAAGCCTGCCGCCGATGGAATCGGAAAAGAACAAGGGCAAGGACGGAAAGGACGCCAAGGATTCCAAAAAGGAAGAACCGCCCTTCGACTACCAATTGGCCCGCGCCTTGGATCTGATCCGCGGCATCCATCTCTACGCGATCAAGGCGGCGAAGTAAGCCAGCCCCTCTGATCGTCCGTGCAACCAAGGCTCCCCCACCCCTCGCAGGGACGTGGAGTCTGTACGGCTTTGTGAGCATGAGTTGTCTTACGCGCAGAAGGGAAACAGGCCATGGCTTCGACGGCATCCGCGTCATACACCAGAACCGCCATTGCGCTGCACTGGCTGATCGCTCTGGTAATCCTGTCGATGATGGCTTCGGGATGGAGCTTCGATCTGTTTGCCGATGAAAGCGCGAAATTCGCCCTGATTCGTTTGCATAAATCCCTCGGCATCACGATTTTGCTGCTTACCCTTTTCCGCCTTTTCTGGCGCTTGACGCATCACGCGCCGCCTTTGCCCGCAACCCTGCCCGCATGGGAAATCAAGAGCGCTAGGATCGCGCACATCCTCATCTACGTCGCATCGCTCGGCCTTCCCCTCAGCGGTTGGGCGATGGTTTCGGCAAGCCCGCGCAACATCCCGACAGTTTTGTTCGGCCTTATACCGTGGCCCCAAGTGCCGCTCTTGCAAACGCTGGGGCACAAAAAGGAAATCGCGGAAAGGCTGGGCGATCTTCATGGAATCGGCGCGGCCCTTTTGGCGTTGCTGATTGCGGGACATGCGGCGGCGGCGCTCCGGCACCACTTTATCTTGCGCAACGACATCTTGGCAAGCATGGCCCCCCGCCATTGCGCCGGATTTCTTAACCGGCTTCGCGGTCACGCCTGAAACCCTGTGTCTTGTCTTTCTCTAACCCCTGAGGCATAAAGAAAGAGGAACACATTCCTTGTGGAGCGTTTGATGAAAACACTGATCCTTGCAATTATGGCCTGCGGCCTTCTTCTTTCCTCTTCTGCGCGTGCCGAGGGGGATGCGGCGAGGGGCGAAAAGCTATACGGCAAGAAGTGCGTTATGTGCCACGCACTCGACCAAAACAGGGTCGGCCCGAAATCAACAGGCGTCTATGGACGCAAAGCCGGAACCGTGGCGGATTTCAACGCCTATTCATCGGGGCTGAAGGCATTGGGCCTGACCTGGGACGAAGCGTCACTGGACAAATGGCTGACGGAGCCATCGGCAATGGCCCCCGGCAGCAAAATGACCTTCCGGCTTGAGGCCCCCCAAGACCGTGCCGATGTCATCGCCTATCTCAAAACGCTGAAATAACTTCGCCGTCTTCTAGGGCAATCGACTGAGTTAACGAGGGAGTAAGGAAAGAATGATTCGTTGAGTAATCCCGTTGATTTGCAAGGAGGATTGCTTGATGACGAAGGCAAATACCCATCAACCGAAGATCGGTTTTCTCGAACATTTTTCG
>CAIXLI010000060.1 GCA_903920205.1 uncultured Pseudomonadota bacterium | reverse complement strand
CCGCAGACACGGACGTCGTGGTCGAGCACGACGCCGACCCTACCCCATCGCCACGTCAACAATGATGTTCTCTTACTTATGAACTTATTAATATATGCAGAATGTTGACGCCCAACTGAGGGTCAATACGGATAAAGCTTTTGGCTGGACGGGGGGTAAAGCTCTTTTCGAAGGTTATTACGGCAGTTCGCGTTCGCTCGGCAACAATTATGTCGGCACCAATTTGGATAGCCCAAGCCCGATCGATACTTATGGCAATACAAGATTCAGCCTTTATCAGGCCTATTACGACCAGAATTTTGGCGATACGGATTTGCTCCTCGGCGTTTGGGACCCTCAATCCGAATTCGCCAATACCGATGCGCAGAATCTTTTCCTGAACCGCAGCTTTACATGGAATGCAGCGCTTGATCTGTCGGGCGGTTCCTTGCTCTACGCCGGAAACTTTCCATGGACGACCGTCGCTTTCCGCGCACGTCAGGCGCTCGACGACAAGTGGACTATTCAAGGGGCTGTCTTGAACGGCATGCCGGGGAATCCCAAGGATCTCGGCGTCAACGACTATCAATTCAAAGGCAGGTTTGGTGCAATCGGGCTTGCGGAAATCAATTATGTCCCGAAGGCGCGCACAAAATTTTATGTCGGCTATTGGGGCTATACGGGCAAACAAACCGCTTATAACCAAGACCGCCAGATTTATGGAAGCGACGGCGGTTATATCGGCGGCTCGACCCGTTTTTACACGCAAGAGGGCAAGCGCGGACTGGATGGGTTCTTCAATATCGGTGTTGCGGACTCTATCGTCAACGAGGTCAACCGCTCGCTGAATGTGGGGGTGACTTACACTGGTCTATTCGACGCAAGGCCGAACGATAAAGCGGGCTTTGCCGTTAACGTGAACGGCGCAAGCGATCCCTATAGAAAAGACCTGACAGCGCAGGGCGGTAATCCTGCTATGTACGAAACGCATTACGAGCTAACCTATCATGCCAAGGTCAATGATTGGCTAAAGGTGCAGCCCGACATTCAGTATATCTCTCACCCGAACCTTGTGACTGATCTCAAGAATGACTTCGTTTTCGGGGTTCATTTCGAAATCGGTCACTGGTTCGAGCTATGAGGTGCGGAATGAACACGAAAGTCGGAACGACCGGAGGGGCTATGCGCAAGCTTTTTGCAATGATGTTGTTGGTGGTCGCCCTTTGCGGCGCGTCCCATGCTTTTGCACGCGGCGGCTCATCGTCGGATGATTGCACGCCGGGCAGCCACGATCCCGATTGTGTCGATGCGTCAAAGGGTGGAAAATAAAGGTTGTTACCCCCGTCTTCCCCATAAAGGGAAAGAACAGGCGCCCCGTGTTTTGCTGAAAAAAGCCAGCAGTCGGCAAAGGATGCAAAGGTAAGTTATGCTCGAATTCGCAAATTTTAAAATCTTGACGAAGATTTTGCTGCTGCTGGGGTTGCTTGCTCTCGTCTCCTTGGGCGCGACTGTGTTCGCCACAGGCAAGATGCGCTATATCGACGACACCTATGGCAATCTGATCGACGGGCCAGGACGGGCTAATCTGGCGATTGCGCGCGCCAATCGGAATCTTGTTTATATCAATCGCTCTCTCTATCGCCTTCTGACCGAGGTTACAGAAGAAGGCAATAAACAGGCGCTGCAAGAAATCAAAGATACGGAAGGGTTTTTCGAAAAACAAATTAAAGTCGCGGTTAAGAGCATGCCTGCGGAGGGGGACTCCATCAAGCAGGTCGCGGACAAGTATAAAGTCGCTATGTCCGGCGCCTGTACTGAAACGATAAGATTGGGAAGTTCAACCGGAGCAGAAGACAAAAAATCCGCTGCGGCGCAGATGCGCGAACAGTGTGATCCGGCCCTTCACGGGGTGATGGAAGATATAAGTGCGCTGACCAATAAAATCCTCAAAATCAACGACAAAGATTCGGAAGACGCCTTGGCGGTGACGAATGCCACGATTAAAAACACCTATATTTCGGTTCTTGGCGGGCTTTTTCTCGTCGCACTTCTCGCGGCGTCTTTGACGCGTTCCGGCATTTCCAAGCCCATCAAGAAAATCGCCGGTGTTCTCGAGGAACTGGCTCAAGGCAATTTTGATGCCGAAATTGGCGGCGCTCACCGCCAAGACGAAGTTGGCGACATCGCCAAAGCAGCTCTGGTTTTCCGCGACCACGGTCGAGAAACGCTTCGTTTTCGCGCCGAACAAGAACAGGTCAAAGCTCAAGCCGAACGTGATCGCAAGACCATGATGCTCAAACTCGCCGACGATTTCGAGGGTTCGGTCAAGCATGTCGTCGAGATTGTATCAAGCGCGGCAAAAGAGATGCAGGTTACGGCCCAAGCCTTGGCGACGACGGCCGAACAGACAAGCTATCAGTCGATAGCGGCCTCGTCTGCTTCCGAAGAAACCTCTGTCAGCGTTCACACGGTCGCCTCGACGGCGGAACAATTAACCGTTCAAATCGCCGAAATTAACACGCAAGTCACCCAATCCTCGCGCGTCACGAACAAGGTCGCCGAAGATGGTGCGGCTGCCAATCTTACCATGCAGAAGTTGGCAAACACGGCAAGTAAGATCGGCGAAGTCGTCCAACTAATCCAGTCTATCGCGGGACAGACTAATCTTCTGGCGCTCAACGCCACGATTGAAGCGGCGCGCGCGGGCGATGCCGGCAAGGGCTTTGCCGTCGTGGCGTCCGAAGTGAAATCCCTCGCCAATCAAACGGCCCAAGCAACCGAGGATATTGAACAGAAGGTGCTGTCCATACAAACCGAAACGCGAACAGCTGTTTCGGCTATCGAAGGCATGTGCAAAACGCTGGATACCGTTAAGTCAGCCTCAACGGCTATCGCTTCTGCTATCGAGAAACAATCCGTCGCGACAGAGGAAATTTCGCGTAACGTGCAGCAAGCCGCAACCGGCACCCAACTGGTTTCCCAAAATGTTACCGATGTTACCCATGCGGCGCAGGAAACTGGCACGGTAGCAACGCAGCTCCTCGGATCCGCCTCGGAACTCGCCAAGCAATCTGAAATTTTGAGGGACAAAGTCGGCGACTTCCTCTCGAATGTGCGTTCGGCATGATGTTTAGCCGGGACTATCCCTTGTAAAGCGCCAAAATTCATAGGACGAAGGGTGTTGACAGAGGGCGAAGCGGACGGACTATACTCGCTCGCATTCCGCTATATTAAAGGCTCCTCCATGTTCGCCTATTTTCTGCGCCGGTTGCTTTTGATCATCCCGACTTTGTTCGGGATTATGGTGCTGAACTTTATTATCGTTCAGGCCGCGCCCGGCGGGCCTATCGAGCAGATCGTCGCTAAACTCCACGGCACGGATGTGGCCGCTACGGCGCGTTTTGGGGGTTCCGGCGCGGGCGACACCGCGACACCGGTCGGTCAGACAATGAAGTCCAGCCAAGACGCCTCTTCCTCGCGCTACCCAGGGGCGCAAGGCGTCGACCCCGAGCTTATCAAAGAGTTGGAACATCAATTCGGCTTCGACCAGCCTTTGCATGAACGTTTCCTGACCATGATCGGTCACTATGCCCGTTTCGATTTCGGCAAATCCTATTTCCGCGACGAAAGCGTGTTTCGTCTGGTGGTCAGCAAAATGCCTGTGTCGATCTCGCTGGGATTGTGGACGACCCTGATTGTTTATTTAATCTCTATTCCGCTGGGCATTCGCAAAGCGGTCAAGGACGGTTCCGCCTTCGATGTATGGAGCAGCGCGGCGATCATTGCCGGGTACGCCATTCCCAGTTTCCTCTTCGCTGTCCTTTTGATCGTCTTTTTTGCGGGCGGGCGCTATCTGGATTGGTTCCCTCTGCGCGGACTTACATCTGACTCTTGGGGCGATATGGATTGGCCTCATCGCATCGCCGACTATTTCTGGCACATCGCCTTGCCCGTCACGGCCTTGGTTATCGGCGGCTTCGCCAGTCTGACGATGCTGACGAAGAACTCGTTTCTGGACGAAATCACCAAACAATATGTTTTGACCGCCCGCGCCAAAGGCCTGACAGAAAACCGCGTCCTTTATGGGCATGTGTTCCGCAACGCCATGTTGATCGTCATCGCCGGATTCCCCGGCGCTTTTATTTCCGTTTTGTTTACAGGCTCCTTGTTGATCGAGGTTATTTTTTCGCTTGACGGCATGGGCTTGCTGGGCTTTGAGTCTGCAATCAATCGAGACTATCCCGTGATGTTCGGCACCCTCTACTTCTTTACTTTGTTGGGGCTTGTCATGAACGTGCTGGGCGATATGGCCTATGTCCTGACGGATCCCCGCATTGATTTCGAAACCCGCGAGGGATAGTGCCGACATGAAACGTTCCATCCGCATCGCGCACCATAATACCAGCATTTCTTTAGAGCCAGAATTTTGGGAAGAATTGAAGGCGGTCGCGGCGCAAGAGAACCTTTCCCTCAATCAACTGGTGGCGCATATCGACGCCCAGCGCACCGGCAATTTGTCCAGCGCCCTGCGCCTTTATGTCCTCAAACGCCTTAAGGAGTCCACATGGGTTGCGCAATAGGTCTGGACATTGGGGGAACAAAGATTGCGGGCGCGGCCTTCGATGCCAAGGGCGAATCTCTTGCCCAATTCGCGCAGCCGACGCCGAAAACTTACGAGGCGTTTCTAGAAGCTTGCCGCACCATCGTGGACCAGCTTGAACAAAAAAGCGGTCGTGCCGATTCCCTCGGTGCTTGCGCCCCGTATGCTGATGCCAATGTCTGTTCGAACGTGCCTTGCCTGATTGGTAAAAATCTTCGACAGGATTTCGAAACGCTTTTCGCCCGCCCCGTTCCCTTTAGCAACGATGCCAACTGCGCCGCGCTTGCCGAGGCGGTGGAAGGTGCGGGCAGGGGGCACCGCGCCGTTTTCGGACTGATTATGGGCACGGGGATAGGCGGCGGCTTCGTCCTGAATGGGCAGGTTGTGGCCGGGGCGAACGGCATGTGTGGCGAAATTGGTCACTTGCCCTTGCCATATTATGAAGAATCCGACGGAGAACGCATGTCTTGCGGCTGTGGTCAAACAGGCTGTATCGAACAACTTGTCGCAGGCGCGGCTTTGGCGCGGCGGTATCATGCCCAGACAGGACGCCAAGCCGATGCCAAACACTTAGCCGCCCAAGCGCGGCAGGGCGCCCCCGACGCTCTGCTGGTTCTCGATCTCTATTACACAACAGTCGCCAAAGCGATGGTCACGATTCTACACAGCTTTGATCCCGACATCATTACCGTCAGCGGCGGATTGAACTCTTTGCCGGGGCTTTATACCGAAGTGCCAAAACGCTGGGGAAAATACGCCATCAACAAAAATCCCATGACCCGATTCGTCCCTGCCACCTTCGGTGCCATAGCCGGTTTGCGTGGGGCGGCGTTGTTGGGAAAGGCTGCCTAAAGCGGCAATAGAGCATCGATCTCTAATCCGTTGATATCAAGTGTTGTTTCTTGATCCCGATTAAACGTCAGATCGATTTTATCTGCCTCCTCATGCACAACATCAACGCCCATCGTCCAATGCGACGAAGAGAGGACGGATTGGCTCAAAAGAGGCCCCGATTCGACCAAAACATCCCGAATCCCGCGACTTTCGAGGTCGAAAAAGCAGGAATCGAGGTTTTGATAGATCACAACATCCACCCCTCGCCGCGCCGCCTCGTCGATATAGCCCTGCGAAACCCGTCCGCGCCGATCCAGAATGCCCAGAATCCGGCGTTTATCGGGGTAATCTTCCACATGCCGCACGTTGAAGAGAGGATTATCCACCAGTATCGTCCCGCTCCCTGTGACAATCGCATCGGCCTTTTTGCGAAGACGGTGCGCGAGGATGAGGGAGGACTGTGCCGTAAAGGTTTTCTTCCCCACAGGAGGAATCATAGATCCCGCCGCGTCGAAAGCCCGTTTGACTGTTACAAACGGCCTTCCCGTCCGCGCATGAAATGCGAAAGCATGGATCAATCGGCGGCAGGCCTCGGCCTCCACGCCCTCGATCACCTCAATTCCCGCATGACGCAGCCTTTCGCTCCCGCCGCCTGTCACTTGCGGATTCGGGTCGCGGACGCCGATTATAACGCGCCGAACCCCCGCCGCGATAATCGCCTCCGTGCAGGGATGCGTGCGCCCAAAATGATTGCAAGGCTCCAGCGTCACGCAAAGCGTATGCAGGCGAGGCAACAGCCCTTGCTCGCGGCATAGTTTCAGCAAAGCGGCCTCGGCATGATCCGTCCCTGCGCGGCGATGCGCGGCGACCGCCAGAATCTCGCCCTTTTCGTCCAAAGCGACCGCTCCCACGGGGGGATTCGGCGAGGTCGCCCCCATCCATCGCCGCGCTTCCTGACAGGCGCAAAGCATGGCGGCGGAAAAAGAAGGGGCAGGGGACATCATGCGAAAGTCATTTCTGTTGGCGTTGGGCAAAAATATAGCCCCTTTTCCCCGAATGCCGCATGCAAAATCCAGCGCCCCTCTTTTTTCTTGACCCCCGCCGCGTTATCCGCCAAAAAGCCCACTAAATATCGCCAACTTGAAACCGCAAAAACCTTCCTGCCGCCGTCTTAGGGCAGAAAGCGACGCGAGGGACAGGGAGGGCGAGGAACTTTTTCAAGTTTTCAAGCGGACTATGCCCAGCCTCAAAGACCTCAAAAATCGTATCGCCAGCGTCAAGTCCACGCGCAAAATCACCTCGGCTATGAAAATGGTCGCAGGTAGCAAATTGCGTCGCGCTCAGGAAAACGCCGAAGCCGCCCGTCCTTATGCTGCACGTATGGAACGGATGCTTTCGTCTCTGGCTGGTGATCTCACCCCTTCGGAATCCTCGCCGCGCCTTTTGGCAGGGACGGGGAAGGAAGAAACAATCCTTCTGGTCGTCATGACCTCCGACCGCGGCTTGTGCGGAGCCTTTAACGGTTCCATCGTGCGCGAAGCGCGCCGCCTGATCCGGCAGCTTGAAGAAGAAGGCAAGACCGTCAAATTATTCTGCGTAGGACGCAAGGGACGCGACTTGTTGCGCCGCGATCACGCCGACAAGATCGTTCAAGCCGTCAGCGAGATTGGTCGTAAACGCCTTTCTTACGACGATGCCGACAAGATCAATGCCAAGATCCTTGAGATGTTCGATGGCGGCGAATTCGATGTCTGCCATCTCGTTTATAACCGCTTCCAATCGGCGATGACGCAGATTGTGACGGTTAAGCAGTTTCTTCCCTTCGCGGTGCCTGCTTTGTCGGATGTTGATTCTGCGAGCGGGAAAAAAGCAGCGGAAGAACGCGCCGCTTTTCAAGCCGCTTTGGAATTCGAGCCCGACGAGAAAAGCATCCTTGAAGCCCTTCTTCCCCGCGCCCTTGCCGTCGCCGTCTATGGCGCGTTGTTGGAAAGCGCTGCGGGCGAACAAGGCGCGCGCATGACCGCGATGGACAACGCCACGCGCAACGCGGGCGATATGATCAACCGTCTGACGCTGAACTACAACCGCAGCCGTCAAGCCTACATCACAAGCGAACTTATCGAAATCATTTCCGGCGCTGAAGCCGTTTAATAGAGGGAACACAAATGTCATCGAAAGCTAAAGGCCACATTACCCAAGTCACCGGCGCCGTCATCGACGTGAAGTTCGAAGGCCAATTGCCGTCGATCCTGAACGCGCTCGTCACTGAAAACGAAGGCAAGCGCCTCGTTTTAGAAGTCGCGCAGCATTTGGGCGAAAACGTCGTACGCACCATCGCCATGGACTCGACCGACGGTCTGGTTCGCGGCGCTCCTGTCGAGGATACCGGCGCGCCAATCATGGTTCCCGTCGGCCTTGAAACGCTGGGACGTATTTTGAACGTTATCGGCGAGCCTGTCGATGAACGCGGCCCCGTCACCACGAAGATGAAGCTTCCGATTCACCGCGACGCCCCCGCCTTTGTCGAACAATCGACCGAACAGCAAATTCTGGTCACGGGCATCAAGGTCGTCGATCTTCTGGCTCCTTACTCGCGCGGCGGCAAAATCGGCCTGTTCGGCGGAGCAGGCGTCGGCAAGACGGTTCTGATCATGGAACTCATCAACAACGTCGCCAAAGCACACGGTGGTTATTCCGTGTTCGCTGGCGTGGGAGAACGTACCCGCGAAGGCAACGATCTGTATCACGAAATGATCGAATCCGGCGTTATTAAGACTGATGGCCCGGGCTCCAAAGCCGCGCTGGTCTATGGTCAGATGAACGAACCCCCTGGCGCCCGTTCACGCGTTGCCTTGACAGGGCTGACCCTTGCGGAATATTTCCGCGACCAAGAAGGGCAGGACGTTCTGTTCTTTGTCGATAACATTTTCCGCTTCACGCAGGCGGGCTCCGAAGTGTCGGCCTTGCTGGGACGCATTCCGTCCGCCGTCGGTTATCAGCCGACTCTCGCTACCGACATGGGCACGCTGCAAGAACGCATCACCACGACGAACAAAGGCTCGATCACTTCCGTGCAAGCCATCTACGTTCCGGCAGACGATTTGACCGATCCCGCGCCTGCTACTTCGTTCGCGCATTTGGACGCGACGACGGTTTTGTCGCGCCAGATCGCCGAATTGGGCATCTATCCCGCCGTCGATCCTTTGGATTCGACCAGCCGCATTCTTGATCCGCGCATCGTGGGTCAGGAACATTACGAAGTTGCCCGTGCCGTCCAGAAGGTTCTGCAGACCTACAAGTCGCTGCAAGACATTATCGCCATTCTGGGCATGGACGAATTGTCGGAAGAAGACAAACTCACCGTCTCGCGCGCACGCAAAATCCAACGCTTCCTGTCGCAACCGTTCCACGTCGCCGAAGTGTTTACCGGCAGCCCTGGCGTTTTTGTCAAGATCGAAGACACCATTCGCGGCTTCAAGGGCATCGTGAACGGCGATTATGATTATCTTCCTGAAGCGGCCTTCTACATGGTCGGCACGATCGAAGAAGCGGTCGCCAAGGGTCAGAAGCTGAACAAGGAAGCCGCATAATGGCCGACACCTTCACCTTCGAGCTTGTGTCGCCGGAAAAGCTGCTGTTTAGCAAGCCGGTCGCCATGGTCACGGTGCCGGGCGGCGAGGGTGAGTATGGCGTTCTTTCCGGCCATGCGCCGATGATTACGACGATTACCCCCGGCGTGATCCAGATTTATGAAGAAGAAAACGCGGGACCGGTCGAGCGCATTTTTGTGGCTGGCGGCTTTGCCGAAGTCTCGCAAACGCGCTTTACCGTTCTGGCAGGCGAAGCCGTTCCGGTATCCGACCTGAACCGCGCCGCGCTGCAAGAACAAGCCAAAGCCATCGCAGGCAAGATCGACTCCGCCAACGAACACGACCTCGCCGCTCTTAAAACGCAGCAAGACGTCATTGCCGCGAAGATACAGGCCGCAGCGTAAGACCTTCTGCGCCCAATAACCGCTTTCTACCTTTTGAAAAACGCGCTTCTTGTAAAAAACGAGAAGCGCGTTTTTTGTTATGACAAAAAAACACAGGCTTGAGCGTTATTTTCACGCTTTCGCCCTGCCCAGAGCGATGATAGTGTTTCCCCAGCACAAAACACCCCACAAAACCGGATTTATACGCAATGACTGATGCTTCCAAGACCGATTACCGCGATACCGTTTTTTTGCCGCAGACGGATTTTCCGATGCAGGGGGGCTTGCCCAAGAAAGAGCCGGAATTGCTGGCGCGGTGGCAGAAGGAAGATTTGCACGGAAAATTGCGGGCGCAAGGCGCGGGGCGGGAACAGTTTATTCTGCATGACGGACCTCCTTACGCCAACGGCAACATTCATATCGGGCATGCGCTGAATAAAATTCTGAAAGACGTTATCAATCGCAGTTTCCAAATGCAGGGCTTCGACGCGCCCTATGTTCCTGGGTGGGATTGCCACGGTTTGCCTATCGAATGGAAGATCGAGGAGCAATACCGCGCCAAGGGTTTGGACAAAGACGATGTCCCCATTTTGCAATTCCGCGCCGAATGCCGCGCCTTTGCCGCGCATTGGAAGGACACGCAGTCGCAGGAATTTCAGCGTTTAGGCGTTGTCGGCGATTGGGCGCATCCCTACAGCACGATGACGAAAAAAGCCGAAGCCCAGATTCTGCGCGAGATGTATAAATTCGCGCAAAACGGCTTGCTGTATAAAGGCGTGAAACCCGTCATGTGGTCGGTGGTCGAAAAAACCGCGCTGGCGGAAGCGGAAATCGAGTATCAGGATCATACGTCCACGACGTTGTGGATCAAATTTCCCGTCGTGAAAACGGTTCGGAAGGAATTGGAAGGCGCAAGTATCGTTATTTGGACGACGACGCCTTGGACAATTCCGGCGAACCGCGCCATCGCTTATGGCGAATTTGGCTACACCGTGTTTCGCGTTGAAGAAAACGCCGAAGGCGGCCTTGCCAAAATCGGCGAAGTGCTGATTGTCGCCGATAGCCTCTACGAAACATTCCTACAAGACGCCAAAATTGCGCGAGCTACGAAACTCGCTGCGTTGACGGAAAATGATCTTGCCGGAACTGTCGCCGCGCATCCCTTCCGAGGTCGCTCCGGCTCTGAAGGCTATTTCGATTATGATGTTCCTCTTTATCACGGTGATTTCGTCACGACAGAGACAGGCACCGGCTTCGTCCATATCGCGCCCGGGCATGGCGAGGACGATTTTAATCTCGGAAGGAAATACAAAATAAAATTCGACGAAACCGTCGGCGATGACGGGGTTTATCTGCCGAACGTTAAAGGCTTTGCGGGGCTTTGCGTTTACAAGCAGGACGGCAAGGTGGGCGATGCGAATGGCGCTGTCATCAAGGCTTTGTTGGAATCGGGCGCTTTGTTGGCGAAGAAGAACGTCAAGCATTCCTATCCGCATTCGTGGCGGTCAAAGGCTCCGCTGATTTTCCGCACTACGCCGCAATGGTTCATTGCGATGGACAAGAAAATCGAAGGCCGGAACGAGACGTTGCGCGAAGTGGCGTTGCAGGCGATTTCGGATACGCAGTGGTATCCGTCTATCGGCGAAAACCGCATTCGTGGCATGATCGAAAGCCGCCCCGATTGGTGCATCAGCCGCCAACGTGCTTGGGGCGTGCCCATCGCGCTTTTCCTTGACAAAAAAACGGGCGAGATTTTGCGGGACAAAGTTGTTCTCGACCGCGTCGCGGCCTCATTCGAGCAAGACGGCGCGGATGCGTGGTATGCGCGTCCGGCGCAGGAATTTTTGGGTGATGCTTACAAGGCCGAAGATTTTGTTCAGGTGTTCGATGTCGTCGATGTGTGGTTTGAATCCGGCTCGACCCATGCGTTTGTTTTGAACCAGGAACTCAGCGGCGGTGAATGGCCTAATTTGCGTTGGCCTGCTTCTCTGTATCTGGAAGGGTCGGATCAGCATCGCGGTTGGTTCCATTCCTCGCTTCTGGAATCCTGCGGCACCTTGGGGCGTGCGCCTTTCGACAAAGTGTTGACCCACGGCTTCACCCTCGATGAAAAGGGGCTGAAGATGTCGAAATCGCTCGGCAATACGACAGCGCCTCAGGAAGTTTACGAAAAACTGGGCGCGGATATTCTGCGTCTGTGGGTGGCGTCTTCCGATTACAGTCAAGATATGCGTATCGGGCCCGAGATTTTAAAACAGAACAGCGACCTTTATCGCCGCTTCCGCAACACGTTGCGCTATCTGCTGGGCGCGTTGAAGGGGATGGGCGAGGGGGAACATCTAGCGCCGGAACAGATGCCGGAACTCGAACGCTGGGTGCTTCATCGTTTACATGAGATCGACGGGACGTTACGCGCCGATAGTGCAGCGTTTGACCTCAGTCATTGGTTGATGACGCTGCATAATTTCTGCAACACCGATCTGTCGGCCTTCTATTTTGACATTCGCAAAGACAGCCTCTATTGCGACCGCGCCGATGCTTTGCGCCGCCGCGCAGCGCGGACGGTGATGGAGATTGTCTTTAACCACCTGACCGTCTGGCTTGCCCCCATCCTGTGCTTCACCGCAGAGGAAGCATGGCTGGCGCATTTCGGCGAAGGGGCGGAGAGCATTCATTTGCAAGCCTTCCCCGTTGTTCCAGCAGCTTGGCAGGATGAGTCGTTGGCGAAGAAATGGGCGGAGATACGCTCGATCCGCCGCGTGGTTACGGGAGCCTTGGAAAAAGCGCGTACCGAAAAGAAAATTGGCGCGCCTTTGCAAGCCCATCCGCAAGTTTTCCTGACCAGTGAACACAAAAAGCTTCTGCAGGGCATCGATCTTGCGGAAATATCGATCAGTTCGTCTTTGACGCTGAAAGAAGAACCCTTGCCCGAAGGCGCATTCACTTTGCCGGATGTCGAAGGCGTCGGGGTTGTGATCGCTTTGGCGGAAGGCAAGAAATGCGAGCGTTGCTGGCAGGTTTTGCCCGAAGTCGGCAGCCACGCCGATTATTCCGATCTTTGTGACCGTTGTCATAACGCGGTGACGAAGGGATAAGCGAAAGAGCCTTAAGGTTCCCTCCCCGCGAGGGGGCTACGGGATGCACACATCTTTTTTGAAATAATTGTTTGATTTCAGAGAGGAAGATTGATTCTCTGGTTGGGTTGAAGCAACCCGGGAGAAGAAGCCGATGACAAAGGCAAAAATCAGAGAACCGCACTATGTGGGG
>CAIXLI010000059.1 GCA_903920205.1 uncultured Pseudomonadota bacterium | reverse complement strand
CAAAAAAAACGCCGCAAAAAGGCAGTCTGAAGCAAATCGCCCGTTCCCTCTGCTCCACCGGCAAGCTCGGTTTGCGCTTCCTTTTGTCCTGCGCCCAAGCCCTCGCTCCTCCTTACCCTCTAAAAATCATGGGGTGGTAAGGTTTCTATAGACTACGGACGTTTTCAACAAAGCGAATGTTTGGAGAATAATATGTCAAAGAATATTTTCAAGCCCGTTGGCACGGCTCTCTGCGGTGCCATCGCCGGAGGCCTTCTGGTATATGAAGGCATGATTCACAATGGATACAAGCAAGAACCTGCGCCAGCAGCAAAAACAACGCAGACAGCCAAAGCATTGCCCCCCGCCCCACCTGTCGCCGTGTCTCCCGTTCAGAAGCAGATTGCAACCGCCGCCGCCGTCCTAAGGACAGAACTTGAGAAAACCACAGCCAACAAACAAAGGCAGGATCAGGAAATCAAGGATTTTCGCGGAGAACTGGACAAGCTTGTTGCTGCAAGCGAGGGCAAATTTAAATATGAAGTCATGTCTGACGAAAGGAATGCCCCCCACTTTAGTAAGACAACGCCTAAAGTCTGGGCGATAATGTGGAAGACAAACCTTAAGAACGAGACGAAAAATTCGCGTGTTAGCAAGTTTGTGTGGATTTATAATACATTTTACGAAGACAAAATGGAGGTCTCTTCTAGAATCCGCAGGAATGCGTCGGGAGGAAAAGACGATTCTTTTATTGAGGGCAAATTTGCCGTTTTGGTTGCCATAACTAACGCCGCCATTCAGCAAAAGCTTGTGAATCCCATCGAGGGGGAGAAAATTCTCGCTTCCCTCGCGGCGACGAAAGGACAGCCCAACAAACCGAGCACGCCCGCCGCTAAGCCGTTAAGTCAGGACGCAAATCCACAATAGGCTCTCCCCGCGCTTCTTGCCCCAACTCTTGATTGACGCCCAGCTATTGGCGCTATAGGCTTGATCCTGCACAGATTCGGAGGCGGCTTATGGAACGGTTAAAACAGGCTTTGGAAGACCTCGACGAGGCGATCTTCGCGTTGGAGGATAAGGTCAGTTTCGACGCCGCCAATCGGCGCGAGACGCTGAAGCGTCAAACGGAAATTTTCAAGCAAAGCCGTCAGCGAGAAGTCGAAATTCTGGCAACCACCCAGAAAGTCGCCGCCCGTCTTGATCACACGATCGAGCATGTTGAACGCATTTTACAGTAGTAAGAAGGGGAAACGACATGAGCAAACAATCTGTCAAGCTTGGCATCACCCTTTATAACCGCGAATACGTCCTGAATTGCGGCCCGGGCGAAGAAGCCCGCCTGCAGCAAGTTGCAGATTTGGTGCAAAAAGAAATGAAGGCCGTCGCCGATAAAGTGGGCAACGCAACCGAACCACGCCACCTGATGCTGACCTGCCTGTCACTCGCCGACAAGTTATTGGAAGCACGCAGCAAATCCAATAGCGCGTTAACCAAACAAGAAGATTTGTTTATCGCCGCCGTCGACCACCTGAAACAGCGAGTCACTGCCCTTGCTTCCCAAGTCGGCAGAGCGTAGATTGATCCTCGGAAGGTTTCTGCGCGACACGATAGGTAGAAATGTCCCCGGGGCCGATAATTAGAACCTCTAGGGAGCTGTCCCTGTCCTGACCGTGGTCAGGATATATGGCGCCCACCTGCTTATGCAGGCCGCGGAGGAATTCACACCGCCGGTCGAGGTGGAGCCTTCCGCTTTATTTTTGCTCTTATGAACCATTATCCCAGCACACCCCTGCAAGAACAAAAACACCGCCTGCGCACGGCCATGCGGGAAAAAAGACGCGTCAGCGCCAATAACGCAGACGGCACTTTCAACAAGCTGGCAGAAAATTTCCTGCACAACATTGCTCTTAAGAAAGGTGGGGTTGTTGCCAGCTATTGCGCGATTCATCAGGAGATTGATCCCGCCCAGCTCATCGATGGGCTCCGCGCCCAAGGCCACCCCATCGCCCTGCCTGTTATCACCGGCAAAAGAGAGCCCCTGATCTTCCGCCTCTACGAACAAGGTGACAGATTGCTCATCAACGCCATGGGCGTTCTCGAACCGGCTTCTACAGCCCCCAAAGTCGAGCCGGATGTTTTGCTGATCCCCCTTCTCGCCTTCGACCGCCAGCGCAACAGGCTTGGCTATGGCGCCGGCTATTATGACCGCACCATCGCTGATTTGCTCACACGCAAGCCTGTTCTTACTATCGGCCTTGCCTATGCCTATCAGGAAATCGCTGAAATCCCCACGGGGCCGAACGATGTTCGGCTGGATAGTATCGTTACCGAGATTGCAATCTTTTAACATAGTGCCGCCACAGTTGCGGCTAATTTGTTTTCTAGGCTTTCTCTATACTTCCCCTCACCAACCAATGGAGACAGATATGACAACGACCGCAAAGAAGTGTATCGGGTTGACTGTTTTGGCGTTCTCTTTGGCGCTGGGCCTTCCGGCTCACGCACAAAATATGGGCAACGAACCGCCGCCTCCCCCGCCTCCCGGCGAAGACCACAGAGGATTTGAACATCCCGAGTTCCGCGAAGAAATGGAAAAAGTCCACAAAGAACACGAAGAGATCGAAGCGGCACGCGATAGGCTTATGGAAAAATGCGTCAACGTTTCCAAGGAACAGGCTGCCGTTTGTCGTAAGGAAAAAGAAGCCCTGCACGAACGGGCAGAAAAGCTCCACGAACGGATGAAAGCTTTCCACGACAAGAGAGAAGCCGAAAGAAAGGAACATGCCGAACATCATGGCGAAGGCAAGGGAGAAAGAGGACATGAACATCCACCCGCGCCCAACGGTGCCTCGGGACAACCTCCCGCTCCCCAACCCCCAGCGGCACATTAATTCTTAAAAAAATGGGGCGATGCGCTGTTAAGCGCATCGCCCCTTTGTTTGTTCAAGAGGCTGTTTTGACCTCAGCCCGCCTTATGCGGTGGCTTGCGCCCGAAAGGCTTGCCGCCGCCGCGAGGTTTCCCCCCAAACGGCTTGTCGCTACGCGGCTTATCGCTGCGTGGGCGGTCGCTGTGAGGTTTATCACTTCTAGGTTTGTCGCTGTGGGGACGGTCGGTGCGTGGCTTGTCTCCATAAACGCGCTCGCCTCTGGGCTTATCGCTATGTGGGCGGTCGCCGTAGGATCTTTCGCTGCGTGGCTTGTCGCTACGAGGACGATCCGCATAGGGTTTCTCTCCACGCGGTTTGTCGCTGTATGTCCGTTCGCCCCTTGGCTTGTCGCTGTGGGGTCTGTCGCTATGCGGTTTATCGCTGCGCGGGCGGTCGCTATACGTTCTCTCACTGCGCGGCTTATCGCTATGAGGCCGATCATAAGTTTTTTCACTGCGCGGTTTGTCGCTGTAGGTTCTCTCGCCTCTTGGCTTATCGCTGTGAGGCTTGTCGCTGTGCGTGCGCGCCGTATAAGGACGGTCGCCCGAGCTTCTTTCGCTACGCGGCTTGTCGCCATCGCGCTTCCAGAACGGCTTGCGAGCCCCCCCTCCTGCCCCCCCACCACGACGAGGCCCCCCGCCGCCGCCGCGACGCGGCGCGGGTTCGCTGGCATCTTCGCCCTTCATCAAACGTTGAATGGCGCGCCATTTAATTCCATCAGCCGAGGTCACAAAACTGACCGCCTCGCCTTCGGCTGAGGCACGCGCGGTGCGCCCGATACGATGAATGTAATCTTCGGGCACTTGCGGCATGTCGTAATTGATGACATGAGCGATATGCGGAATATCAAGCCCACGCGCAGCGACATCGGTCGCCACAAGAACGCGGAATCTTTCGTCACGGAAATTCTGAATCACGCGGTCGCGGCGTCTTTGTTGCAAATCGCCGTGAATGGCGTCGGAACGATGCCCGTCTTTGCTCAGGCGGTCGGAAAGTTTCTGCGTGCCCCATTTGGTCTTGCAGAAAATGATGATTGAGCCTTTACGCGCCTGAATTTCTTCGATCAGCCTGCCGTATTTTTCGGCGTCCGTAACATGAACAACATCCTGCTTGATCTTAGCCAGAGGCACTGTGGTCGATCCGACCGCAACACGGACGGGATCACGCATATATTTGCCGGACAATTTGACGATGTTCGAAGGCAAAGTCGCCGAGAACAAAAGCGTCTGGCGATCAGCGGAAACATGCTTCAAAATTCGTTCGATTTGAATACCAAAGCCCATATCCAGCATACGGTCGGTTTCATCCAACACCAGATAGCGAACATTGCCCAACTTAAGACTACCGCGCTCCAAATGATCGTTGATGCGTCCGGGCGTGCCGACAATCAGACGCGGATTGTGATGAAGCTGATGCAATTGGCGCGGCATCGACTCGCCGCCAATCAAAAGCGCGGTGCGGATCGTGGCGACAGGGATCATCGGCTCCAAAGCAGCAACAACCTGCGCCGCCAATTCGCGGGTCGGGGTCATAATCAAAGCAGCGGATTCGGGGTTTTCCATTAGTCCGGCGATCACGGGGATGCCGAATGCGCCAGTTTTGCCGGTACCGGTCTGCGCCGAGCCAAGAACGTCTTGGCCTTTAAGCGCGAGAGGAATGGTCTGCGCCTGAATAGGCGTAGGGGTCGTAAATTTTATGCGCGTGAGCGCATGCGCCAATTTGGCCGGAAGGCCATAATTGTCAAAAGTAGAATGAGGCATGAAAATCTTTCAATTGTAACACCAACCGCCGAATAAACCCTGCCACAGGCGCGGTTGGTGTCCGGGCCGACTGACGAGGCGGCGGCTTATGCCGCCGAAGACCCGATAAATTCTTCACGATCTAGCGAAGAGTTCATTCATCGGACCTTTTGCATCAAGAGGCCGCTTTCAGCCTCAGATTTTAAAAAAGGAGGGGGGCGACCGGCCTAAGCCGATCACCCCCCGCCAAAGCTTATGACAGCTTTTTGCGCTTATTAAGCAGCGTCAACTACCTTGAGGTTGGCCGCCGAGGTTTTACCCTTTTCGGTCGCCAATTCATAGCTGAGCTTTTGGCCTTCGCGGAGATCGCGCAGACCGGCGCGTTCAACCGCGCTGATATGCACAAAAACGTCTGCGCCACCGGCATCCGGTTGAATGAAGCCGTAACCCTTGGTGCCGTTGAACCACTTGACTGTACCTGTCGCCATCGTCTGTATCCTTTAGTCTAGCATTGGCCGGCATCACCACGACACCCGCGCCGAGTTAGCGCCAAAATTCCGCAAGCCAAGCTTGGTATTATTTCAGCAACTCCTAGCACGAGAGGGTCGAAACGGCAGCCCTAAAGCAACAGCCCATCCGCCAAGCGCAAGTGAGAGTCTCCTAAACTCGGGAACATCACTAGACAAGAAACAACAAAAAAGCAAGAGAATAGAGTCAGGCAGGCCTGTAGGTGGGCGCAGGAAGGGACGTTTTTCCCCTCTACTTCCGGAGAAAGAACACCGCTAACACCCCTTAATCGTTCACTTTCACATCGACGCGGTCGATATAGCCCATTGACGTATTTGCCCCTTCGGCATGAACGTCAACGCGGCTTTCTGAAATGCCTTTCGACACCAAATAGCCTCGCACTGCCAACGCGCGGGTCAACGACAAGCGCCGCGCATCGCGGGGAGTCGACCCCGTATTGTCGGCATAGGCGATCAAGGAAATCCGCGCATCCTGATTACCTTGCAAAACGGCTGAAAGCTTATCAAGAGTTGTCAGAACGCTGTCGTCGATATTGCCGGATCCGTGCGAAAACAACACGGTTGAAACAGTCGGGTCAAGCGTCAAACGATTTCCAGGAACATGCGAAACGCGAGGAGCGTCTTCCTGCAAAATGGGTGCAGAAGGATAGGCTTCTCGCAAAGCCGGAGGTTGCAGCGCCTCTGACCCTTCAGACAGGCCAGGAACAATGGCAGGCGCAGCATCGCCCGTCACATCGGCAACAGCGGGAACGATCGAAGGCGTCGGCTTCTTTGACGCAAAAGATTTCGAGGATGTCAGATGGGGAAGAACCCGTTTATCCAGAGCGGGCACATTGTCCGAAGACGCCAGACGAGGAGTTACCAAACCCGAAGTCGCAACGGGCGCTGCGGAAGACACAGCAAAAGGATCTGTATCCGCAGCAGGAGTCATCACAGAGGGAACAGCCCCTGATTTTCCGGCAACGGGAGCAATGCAAGAAGCAGGCGCGCCGCCGTTGGCGCCGGAACATGTCCACGTCCACGGCCCCTTGCCATTAACGGAACCAGCAAGCCCGGAGGAACATAAACCGCTTTGCGGCTTCGCCATCGTCGTCACACCATGCGCCCCGCCACAAGTTCCATCAAGGGGAGCAGGTGGCTCCAAAGGCGCCGTACAACTAACCGTCATACCGCCATTTTCGCCGATGCAGCTCCAATTCCACGGGCCGTTACCGACAACACCAGAGAGGGTGCCGCTAGAGCAAAGGTCGGAAACTGGTTGCACAACCGATGTCGCGCCATTGGCAGCGCCGCACAGGCCATTAACCGGAACCCCGGGGGGCTTAGGTGGAACGATCTTGCTAGCAGCACATGAACCGACCGAGCCGCCATTAGTACCCGAACAAGACCATGTCCACGGCCCTTCGCCGCTGACGGCGCTGGCAGTGCCTGTGCTGCACAAATCTTTAACGGGAGCTTCTTTAAGGTTAGCGCCGTCCGAAATTCCACATGCGCCATCCGTTTTATCCGGCTTGGCCTGCAAAGACGCGGCACAACTGATATCGACACCGCCGTCAGTGCCGCCGCAAACCCAGGTCCAAGGTCCCTCTCCCTGCACACTCGAGGGAGAACCCGAAGCGCATAAGCCGGAGAACGGCGCTGATTTAAGCGCGGCGCCATTGGCAGCACCGCACGCCCCATCAATCGATTTAAGCGTTTCGCAGGAGACTTTGCGCTTGCCCATCTTGCATGTCCAATGCCAAGGATTGGCCCCAACCACAGCACTGGCCTTTCCTCCTTGGCACAAATGAGATGCCGGAGCCAATTGAGCCGCTTGTCCTGCAGCTAGGCCGCAAGCGAGTTCCGGTTCCGCTGGCTTTGACGGCAAGGAAAGAATATGCGGCGGCGCGGTGTCCTGAGCGATAACGGGAGCGGAGGCTGGAGCCTCCTCTTTCTGCGGCACAGCCTTTGACGCAGCCTCAGGCGGAGCAGAAGTTTCTTCCTTAAGAGACAGCGTCCGACAAGACGACGTCACGCCTTCATTGCTGGTGCACGACCAAGTCCATGGACCCTCGCCATTCACAGGGCTGGCCGTTCCCGCACGACACAAATCTTTCTCCGGCGCTTCATAAGCCAATGTTTCGGCAGACGCACCACACAACTCGCCTCGGTCACCCGGGGCAACGAGAGAAGAAACGGCAGGCTCATGCGCTGGATGCGCAGTCACGACGGCAGGGGTATGCTTTGAAGAGGGGAGCGCAACAGGAGCCGAAATTGGTGCAGAGACTAAAGAAGAAGTCGGAGCTAAAACGGGGACAGGCTCAGACGCGACAGCCGGAGTGGCGGTAGGCACTACTTTTGGCACAGACAGGACTGGTGCAATACAGCTTTCGCTCCGCCCGCCGCCAGCGCCACCACAGGACCACGTCCAGGGACCATCGCCCTTAACAGACGATACTACGCCTGAATTGCACAACTCAAAAGAGGGCGCAGACGCGGACACCACGCCATTTGCTGATCCGCAGGTACCATTGGATGCCGGAACGCGTTTGCGCGCCGAACAAGCCGCCGCATCGCCGCCATTCACACCCGAACACGCCCAAGTCCACGGCCCCTCGCCGCTAACCGAACTGGCTATCCCTTGCCCGCACAGGCTTGACGACGGCGTATCGTCAAATTCATTGTTCGAGGCGGCCCCACAAACACCATCAGTCTTAGTCGGTTGCGTCGAAACGGTGTCTGAAGGCGCGCAGCTATTAGTAACCCAAACATCATGCAACGCACCGTCCGAACATCCGGTGCGCGTTTCGCCCGATATTTTGCCAAGATAGGTTGACGGATAACCCGCCTCGCCACAACTTTTTTCCCATTTCTGAACATTCTCGGCACATGACGCCTCCGGCACCGCCGAATCTTTTATAGCAGCAGGAACAGCAAGCGTGGTCGGGACTAAGGGGGCCGGTGGTGTTGCCGCAATCGGGGCTAAAGAAGGCGTTTGAGCAAGAGAAACATCCCCTAGATTCTTGGGCGCCTGTCCTGGTTCATAAGCAATCCCCTCCGTTGCGCCTGACACCAAAGGAGTAGGATGTTCTTGCGCCGGAGGTTGCGGGGAAGGAACGGCAACGGCAGAGGCCGATGCCCGCACATTGACCGGGGCCACCGAAACAGTACCGACTTTTTGCAAAACGGCCTTCATGCCCTGCGACATCATAAGTCCGGTCGCGCTGGACTGAACCGGCGGCGTCAAAACAGGTGCCGTCGCTGTCGCGGAAGGGGTTCCGCCTGCAGCAGGTAATTTCGGCGATACAGAGTCGGGAGTGGGGCGATGAGCTTCCAATACGTCTTGCAGTGTCAGCGTGCCCGCAGCAAGCGGAGAATCATAATACGCCTGCATAGGAGGCGTTTCCGCAGGCGCAGCTTGGTTGGCGTAAGTTTGCACTGCAGGCACGTTGGTTCTAACGCCAGAGGCAAGAGCAGCACTGCTGACACTTACACCGAACGTAATAACGGGAACGATCAGCAGACCGTTGAGGGAGGATAAAGACCGTAAAGACATGTGCCGAACGCAACCCAGCTGGAATCAGTAGTTTACACTTCTAAACCGCAAGCGTTTTAAATGGAAGCCCTTTCGAGATGGCTTGGAACCATATCTTGCATACATCTCAAATCGGGCCACCAAATGCCTCTACCGATCTTCCCCCATGCCACCGACGAAACGGGCGCTTATTTTTGCGCCAGCAAAACACGAATAACGTTACGAGGTCGCAACATTCTAGCGGGGCACGCCCCTGCCACAAAATCACTTGATTAAGCTTTTTTGACTAAGCAATCATTTGCCGTTACAATGGTAGGCGATATTCCACTTAAAACCACCACAGACTTTTTAAGCATGCCCCCAACCATTCTTCCCAATCTGAGCATTCTTATCGTTGACGACGAACGTCTGATACAAAATCTTGTGTATGGAGTGCTCTCAAGTTTGGGCTTCACCAATATCACAGTAGCCAGCAGCGGACGCAAAGCGTTGGATAAAATTTCAACGAACAAATTTGATTTCATCATCACCGATTGGCGAATGGACGACCTCGACGGCATTGACGTCGTCCAACATATTAGAAAATCGCAAAAGCCGCCGCTTTGCAATACTCCTATAATCATGCTGACAGGCAACTCCGAAGCCCATCACGTGAAGACGGCCATCAGCGCGGGGGTGAACGGCTATTTGATCAAACCGTTTTCGGCGGAACAACTGGTCAAGCGCATTCGCACCGTCATCGAAGAACCGCGCGACTTTGTAATGTCCAGAAATTTTACAGGCCCCGACAGGCGTCACGTCAACCAGCCGCCACCCGAAGGAACGGAACGGCGCAAACTGCACAGGAACAAATGACCAGCGTTCGGATACAGCAGATGGCGGATCTGGGAGACCCCGCAGACGAGGCCGTCATTCTGGCGGCAGATCGTTCCTTATTGCGCAAGTTCGGAGGGGGCCTCCTCGACAGAGCCCTATCACCAGAGGCAATTAAAAAGGCCGAGGCCTTTATCTCCAGTGCTTCGAATGTGTTGTACCTCGACTGCATGGATGAGGCCGCTAGGTTGCAACCTATGGTCGGCCTTTTGGGAAAAGGCGGATTAGACGCCGAACGAAGTTTAAAAAGAATTATCGCCACCTCCTTTGCCATAAAATCCAAGGCGGGACAGTCCGGTTATGATTTGGTTTCAACGCTGGCAAAATCTTTGCTTTTGCGCTGCGAAGAATTGTCGGCGGCGCAAATAACGCCCTCAACGCTCAAAATAATCACGTGGCATGCGCAAAGCATCAAGCGCATTTTGGAGCTCAACATCAAAGGCTTGGGCGGCGAGGCCGGCAGGGCTTTACTGGTCGAGATCGACAGGCTGCGGGTCGCCGCTTAGAGCCTGTAGGCGACGGTTCCAACGACAAACATGGTCATCAACGCGTCGTGCGGCATGGCCTTGCGCCGAAAGTCTATGCCTCCGCCGTCGGCGGAAAAACCGCTCTGATATAAATGCCGGGTCTAGACGGGTCAGCGAGGGTCGCATCAGGAACCATCGGGTATGGAAGGGTTGCGGCGAAGCGTGAACCGACGCGGCCTTCAATTTCGCGTTGAAACTCTACGAAGGGGATATCTGCAAACGGGGTGTCTGGATTTTCGACGATGCTTCTTCTCACTAAAACCTGCCCTGCTTTCAGAAATCCCCTTGTATCGCACGGGAAAAAATGTTGTTGCTGGCTTGGGAAAAGGGGGTTGGTAAAATAGGCGTATAAATCGTTTCTTTCCCGCATATGAAAAAATTGCAGGCCATTGGCCACAGCCGAATGAATGATCTCTGCATCCCCTAAATCGCGCACTTTTAAATAATCTCCGCCTGACCCGATAAGACTAAAAATAGCTGCGGGTGAAGAAGGAAAATGGTTTGTTAGAAACCGATCAAAAAGCATTTTGCGCGTGGGCGGCGTAAAATCCGCCTCGCTGAAAAGGTCGCTGCTGTCGTATTGGGAGGAAAGCCAACGGAACCCGTCGAGCCCATGGGCATCTAACGGAACGATGCGCTGCGTGCGATCCGTATCGGCGGCAAAAGGGTCTGGCCGATATCTTCGGAAGGCCTTATGAACCATGGGGAAGAACTTTCTGGGGATATTCGGTAAATTGCATTTAGCCCAGAATTGCGAAAGAAAGCCCGCCCCCGCCCCGATGGGCTTCAGGCCGATAAGCATGACGCCGGCTTTCGCGAAAAGATTGCGTGCCAGTTCTTCGGGATCCCCGATGATCTGTTTTTTCAAGCTGTCCAAATTATGCGCGAGAAGTTCGATAAATCGGCTGACGTAAACGAGCGCCCGTTCGCGCATATGAATCGGATCCCACCTGTTAAGGAGGCGCCGCGCACGATCATCATGGTCGGCGCGGACATATTCGGGTAGCGTTACATTGAAAAACCTGTCTCTTTCCGCGTCCGACATAGAGGGAGAATAGGCGTTATCGGGTAACGGAAGATCTAGGCTTATTCCCCCGTAAACGAAGCGGCGCGTCCGACGGCAGACTTCTTGCCATGCGGTTTTGAAGCCTTGAATCTTATAGGGCTCCACTTCCGAGGGCTTTAGAAGATCATCGATACCATACAAGGCCGTATCCAAACGAACCGTGTGCGAGGAAGGATTGAACCGATAGCTCCACCGGCGTCCGCGAAACTGATCCGGTCCATCACGAAAAATGCCGAGAGCCGTTACGGAGCTGCGCCACCCTATCGTTCTTGTTTCCTCAATAATCCTGCGAATATCGTTCAAATAGAAACGCAGGCGTTTCGGGTGGGATCCGGGCTTGTCTGTCGCCAAAATAACATTCGCCGGATCATAGTCGATAGGCACAACGGCGATCAGGCGCAACCGTTCGGGATGCAGGATTGTTCCAAAGGCAGGATCGTCGGAAAAATCGTCGCGGTGACGCGCCCACAAAAGAGCGAGGCATGCCTGTTTTTGATTGTAGGCGACTCGGAAAACACCGGCGCGCGTTTGTATGTGAAAGTCAGGTTTAACAGTCCATGTCTTTTTGGCGTAATACGTTTTGAAGGCTAGCAGTAATCGATGCAGCTCGTTCTGATCGGACATATAATTCACCAAACACTACAAATAAGACTTAATATTTGGGGAAGGCTGAGGTGGACCCCGTTGGTTGGACAGGAATCGGACGGACTTAAGGTGGAGTCTCGCCGGTTAAGTTTCCCTGGCTATGCCGCCAGTTGGTCGATTTCGTAATCTATCACTTTCCTTTCATAAATTGAATCCCTTTCTTGCT
>CAIXLI010000058.1 GCA_903920205.1 uncultured Pseudomonadota bacterium | reverse complement strand
TGCCGACCTATTGTCCGCACCTGAACCCTATCGAGCGCTTATGGGGGCTGATGCACAGAAACGTCACCCACAACAAATGCTACGCCAAGTTCAATGACTTCTGCGCCGCCGTCCTCGGCTTTCTGCGCGACGAAGTCCGAAAAAACTGGCAGAAATACGCCGATTCAGTCACCGACAACTTTCGCGTCATCAATCCTAAGGATTTTCGGGTTTTGGCGTGAACAGGGTATATTCCTAAGAAGTGAATAAGCCTACCAATCAAAGCTGCGAATGCCGTATTGTAACATAAGGCAAATACTTTCAGAAAAAGATTCTATGGCTACGGTGAGGTATTGAGCCCTCCCTCTTTACGTTTTATTTCCTTTTTGCTGCCACTATGCGCCCAGTCCGACCCTACCCCCTCTCTCCGCAGAACGCTAAAATCCCTGCAGAAAGAGGTCGTTACGCCGTCAACATCCCCCATTAACGTCCCTTGAAAGAGGTGAGGTGAAAATGAATAAGGCCATCAGCACAACCCAAGCCGTCGAAATGATCCCCGACGGCGCATCCCTGATGATAGGGGGCTTTATGGGCGTGGGAAGCCCACGGCGCATTATCGAAGAACTGGTGCGTCAGGGTCGCAAACATCTGACCGTTATCGCCAATGACTCAGCCCGTCCCGATGTCGCCATCGGCAAATTGATCGACGCGAAGGCCGTCGACCGCCTGATCGCCAGCCATATCGGCACGAACCCCGAAACCCAACGCCAAATGATCGCAGGCGAACTCAAAGTCGATCTGTGCCCCCAAGGCAGTCTGGCGGAACGCATCCGCTCAGGCGGCGCAGGTCTGGGCGGCGCCTTGACCCCCACTGGATTCGGCACCGTAGCGGCGGAAGGCAAAACCGTGATCCAAGTCGACGGCAAAGATTTCCTTCTGGAAAAACCGCTGACGGCAGACTTCGCCCTGCTCGGTGCGCGCCGTGCGGATTATCGCGGCAATCTCGATTATTCGCTGACGGCGAGGAACTTCAACCCCATCATGGCCTTGGCGGGAAAAATTGTGATCGCCGAACCGAACGAAATTGTGCCGGTCGGCGTCATCCCGCCCGATGTCGTCATCACGCCGCATGTGCTTGTCGACTATATGATTGAACGGAGGCAGACCAATGGAAGATAAAATTCTCATCGCCAAACGCGTGGCGCAAGAACTGAACTCGGGCGATCTTGTCAATCTTGGCATCGGCCTTCCGACGCTCGTCGCCAGTTATCTGCCCAAGGACACGGATGTCTATTTCCAATCCGAAAACGGCATCATCGGCATGTCCGCCGTCCCGGGCGCTGGCTTGGAAGACGACGACCTGACGGACGCCGGAGGCATCTTCATCGGCGCTCTCCCGGGCGCGTGCAGCCTTGATAGCTGCATGTCGTTCAGCCTTATCCGCGGCGGTCACCTCGACCTCACCGTCCTTGGCGGCCTGCAAGTCGACGAAAAAGGTGCCCTCGCCAACTGGATGGTCCCCGGCAAAATGGTGCCCGGCATGGGCGGCGGCATGGATCTGACAACCGGCGCCAAACGCGTCATCGTCGCCATGACCCACGCAGCCAAAGGCGCATCAAAAATCGTCAAAACCTGCACCCTGCCCCTCACCTCGGTACGCCGCGTCAACCTCGTCGTCACCGATCTGGCGGTCATCGAACCCACCGAAGAAGGTCTGGTGCTGAAAGAAACGGCTCCGGGTATCACGGTCGATCAAGTCATCGCCGCCACCGAAGCCAAGCTCATCATTCCCGCCCAAGTCCCGGAAATGAACATCGCCTAAGAAAACGCCCCCCCCCTCTACCCTTTCGTTTGGAGAGGACTAGAGAGGGGGGGGAGCCGCAAGGCTCACAAAACGATAATGAAGTCTCTGTTTTTCGCAAGAATCATTTGATCTTTACCTCACAAAAGCCGATTCTTATCTTTCCTAAAAATAGGTTTTCTCATGTCCGATCTCACTATTCACAACACGCTCTCCCGCCAAAAAGAAAAGTTCGAACCGATCGATCCCACCCATATAGGCATGTATGTCTGCGGCCCCACGGTTTACGACTTTGCGCATCTGGGCAATGCACGACCCGTTGTGGTGTTCGATACGCTGTACCGCCTTTTGAAACGGCGCTACCCCCGTGTCACTTACGTCCGCAACATCACCGACATCGATGACAAAATCATCGCCAAAGCCAAGAACAGCGGCGAAGCCATCGACACGATAACTCAGCGCACGACGCAGGCTTTTCACGAAGATATGGCAGCGCTGAACACGCTGCCCCCCGACATTGAACCGCTTTGCACCCAACATATTCCGCAAATGATCGCCCTGATCGGCACGCTGATCGCCAAGGGCTTCGCCTATGCGGCCAAAGGCCATGTGTTGTTCAACGTGCCCTCGATGAAAAATTACGGCGAATTGTCGCGCCGTTCACACGACGAGCTAGAAGCAGGCGCACGCGTCGAAATCGCCCCCTATAAAAAAGACCCCTCCGATTTTGTCCTATGGAAACCCAGCGCCAAAGACCAACCCGGCTGGGACAGCCCGTGGGGACGCGGTCGTCCGGGCTGGCACATCGAATGCTCGGCGATGGCAAAACAACATCTGGGGGTCACCTTCGATATCCACGGCGGCGGCCTCGACCTCATCTTCCCCCACCACGAAAACGAAATCGCGCAAAGCCGCTGCGCCCATGACGGCGCGCCTTTGGCGAATTACTGGATGCATAACGGCTTCCTGACGGTCAATAACGATAAAATGTCGAAGTCACTGAAAAACTTCTACACCGTCCGCGAATTGCTGGCGACAGCCCCGGGCGAAGCGTTGCGTCTGGCCCTGCTCTCCGGTCACTACCGCCAACCGATAGACTTCTCTATCGAGTCCCTGCAAAACGCCAAAGCGACTCTGGACAAATGGTACGGAGCCCTGCGCAGCACGGCTGCGGCGAGAGCAGAGTCCGCGCCCCCGCCCCCCGCGCTGGAAGACGCGTTATCCGACGACCTCAACATCCCCTTGGCCATCGCACATATTCATGAAATCGTAAGTGCCCTCAACCGCGCCGCGGCTCCGGAAGAGCAAGCGCCACTCCGCGCCCAACTTCTCGCCTCCGGCGAAGCCCTTGGCTTCTTGCAACAATCCCCCGAAGCATGGTTCCGCTGGTGCCCCGCCACCTGCGACGGCCCCACAGACGCCGAAATCGAAACTCAAATAGCAGCCCGTCTTGCAGCCCGCCAAGCAAAAAACTACCCCGAATCCGACCGCATCCGCGACTCCCTCGCAGCCCAAGGCGTGATTTTGGAAGACGGCGCAGGCGGCACAACATGGCGGCGCGGGTAAATAAAGAACAAAATACCCGCTTTACACTCTGCCTACGCCTTTGTTACCCTAACGCCATGCGCACTTTGCACGCACAATCCCGCTTCCTCAACGCCGCCTTTGCGGCGGGGGTTTCTGCGTCCGCGATCATCGGCGACATTATTATTCCTGCCTAAGGCAGGAAAACACGCGCTTCTCACCCAATCTAACCGACCTTTTTCCCCTCCGGCCTAGAGAGAAGCCATGCTCGCACAAACCCCCACTCCCCGCGTTTATCTTTACGACACGACGCTGCGCGACGGAGCCCAAACCCGCGGCGTCGATTTTTCCGTCAAAGACAAACACGCCATCGCCAAATGGCTTGACGCGCTTGGCCTCGATTATATCGAAGGCGGATGGCCGGGAGCCAACGCCACCGACAGCGCCTTCTTCGCCGCGCCACCCGCCGCCCAAGCGCATTTTACCGCCTTCGGCATGATGCGCCGTGCGAACCACAGCGCAGACAACGATCAAGGATTCCAAAACGTCGTCAACGCCGCCGCCACCGTCTGCCTCGTCGGCAAAAACTCGCTCCGCCACGCGACGGAAGCCTTGGGCGTTTCCGCCGCGCAAAATCTTGGTCTCATCACCACCAGCGTGACCTATGCCGTCGCGCAAGGAAAAGAAGTCCTTTACGACGCAGAACATTTCTTCGACGGATACAAAGCCAATCCCGCCTATGCCATGCAGTGCCTAACCGCCGCTTATGATGCAGGCGCGCATTGGCTCACCCTCTGCGACACCAACGGCGGAACCCTGCCGCATGAAATCTTTTCCATCGTCAGCAAAGTCAAAGCCGCGCTCCCCGACGCCAAACTGGGAATCCACGCGCATAATGATTGCGGCTGCGCCGTCGCCAACAGTCTGGAAGCCATCCGCGCCGGAGGCACAATGGTTCAGGGAACGATCAACGGCCTCGGCGAACGCTGCGGCAACGCCGACCTGATCGTCCTTATCCCCCTACTTGATAAAATGGGCTACAGCACCGGCGTTTCCCTCCGGCAACGCGCCACGCTCACGCAAACAAGCCGCGCTCTGGACGATCTTCTGGATCGTCTGCCCGATGAATCCCGCCCCTTTGCCGGACGCCGCGCCTTCGCCCATAAAGGCGGCCTGCACGCCTCCGCCGTCGCCAAAAACCCCGCGCTTTACGAACACACCCCGCCGGAAAGCGTCGGCAATCTTCGTGAAATCGTCATGTCGGATCAGGCAGGACGGGCAAACGCCGCCTTGCGCCTTCGCGCCATGGGATTCTTCGTCGACGACCAAGACCCGCGCCTGACGGAAATCGTCGCGCAGGTCAAAGAAAAGGAAAGCCGAGGATTCTCCTACGACAACGCGCCCGAAAGTTTCGCCCTTCTCGCGCAGAACATCCTGAATCCCATGCCCCCCGCGTTTGTTCTTGTCAGCTTCCACGTATCCGACACAGTGTCCATAAACCAAGAAGGCAATGTCAGCCTCTCTGAAGCCAGAGTCGACGCCCGTGTCGGCAGTCAAACACTCTCTCAAACCGCCCAAGGCAACGGCCCCGTCAACGCGCTCGACCTTGCCCTACGGGCCGTTCTGGAACCCCACTTTCCGACCCTACAAGACGTGCGCCTATCCGATTACCATGTCCGCATCATCGACACGAAATCGGCGACGGCAGCCACCACACGCGTTAGCCTAGAAATGGAAAACACGCGCACCGGAAAAAGATGGCGAACGATAGGCGTATCCCCCAATATCGTCACAGCCTCTCTCGAAGCCCTGCGGGACGGATATGACTATGTATTGCAAAAGATCTAATCGTATGAGGAATCCGATTTTGCTGCTTATCGCAAGACAGGCACCAATCGGTTGTGGCTGAATCACCCAATAGTGACGCAGTCTATCGAGGGGTATTTCCCAACGACGGCACAGTCGCCGCTGACGCTGGCCTATTAGCGGCAGAAAACATCTGGCACACGTCTTCATAAGCAGGAACGTGGCTTGTATTCCCCGCAACGACAAGCGTAGGCGGCTTTTCCAACATCCGTCCAATAGAGGCCTGTATTGCCTCTGGCGTTACCGAGAGGTATCTGCGGGTATCATAATCCCGGGGAGGCACCTTCCCTTCCATTAACAAAAAGTGGGCCATGTCATATACCCCTCTTTTCGAATGCGTGGATGAAATCCGATAAGCAAGAGACGCAGCAGCCTTCTTACGCTGGATCAATTCTAGATCAACACCGACCATAAGATCGTTGAGTGTGCTACTGATAATTTCTAAACAAGGCTTAACGTTCTCGGCAAAGGTATTGAACGAAATATCAAGAAGCCTCAACGCAGAGCTATTATCGCAACTAACGTTGTAAACGAGGCTTTGTTTGGAACGTAGTGTGCGATATAAAATAGAATCTTTACCCCCTGCTAAAATATCGGCGAGCATAGAGTATGTTGCCTGCACATCAGGAGAATCTTGTCCGCTACCGTTAAACCCTAATTTTACCCTGACGCCCCTCCCACCTTCAGGACTTGCATAATATCCGCCTGAATAAGATGGGAAAGACACCGCCTCTTTGTTGCCGGATGGCAAAGTGAATTCCTTTTTCAATTGAGAAACAATTGCATCATGATTAACGGGTCCTTCAACGACAACAACCGTATTACCGCCCCAATATTTGGCCCGATGAAAATCGAGAAGGTCTTGTCGTTGTATTGACAAGATTGTCTTTTCTGTTCCAAGGGGGGATTGCATTAATGGAGAGTTACCATATGCCGTTTGCCACATTCTCCAATTCTGCGTATCATCGACACTCATCTGAGTTTCCAACCATTCAGTAAGTATGATCAATCGCTCACTCTCTGTTTCAGCTTCTGCCAAGGTGGGTCGGCACACGATGCTGGAGAGACAGGAAAGCGCTTGAGCCACACCCTTGGTAGGCACAGACACCATGTAACGCGTTTTGTCAGGGGCAGTAGCGGCGGAGATCGTCCCCCCTAGCATATGAATTTTCTGTTCAACTTCTCCTGACGTAAATTTTTCTTCGCCCTGCGTTAACTTGTATGAGCCTCTAAAAAACATATGCTCAAAGAAATGAGCCACGCCTCGCGGATAATCACCGACAACCTCATCACGAGAACCAGCCCCCACCAAAGCAATGATGTTTGTTGTCGGATCAAGAAGTGTCCGTCGCGTAGCAACACGCACGCCATTAGGCAAAGTCGAAACGCGCACAATATCTGGACGCCATTTGCGAGGGATAAATATCAGTTTGGCGAAATCGATCATAAGATCGATCATATGGCTCCGCGTAAAATAAAACATACACCTCTCTCCGACATTATTTATAGATATATATTACCATATTAGCTTGAAACTAATTATAGGATTCATGGTATGGTTAACGCCTGACAGAAATATCAAAACCACCCTATTTCAAAGAGAGAATAAGACTATCATAACCCCACACACCCGTTATGATGCCCGCCCATGAATAATCCCCCCATCATCCTCCTCGTTGAACCGCAGCTCGTCGAAAACATCGGCATGACAGCGCGCGCCATGATGAACACGGGCTTGCGTGAACTGCGGCTTGTCGACCCCCGCGATCCTTGGCCTTTGGGCGAAGTCCATCGCCAACGCATGGCGGCGGCCTCCAGCGGCGCGGACGCCATCCTTGAAAACGCCAAAGTCTTCGCCACGCTCGAAGAAGCCATCGCCGACCTGAATTACGTTTACGCGACGACGGGACGCACGCACGACATGGTCAACCGCATCATGACCCCCCGCGCCGCAACCCCCGATATGATCGAACGCTCCGCACGAGGCGAAAAAATCGGCGTGATGTTCGGACGCGAACGCACAGGATTGGTCAACGACTACATCGTCCTCGCCAACGCCAAAATCACCATCCCCCTGAACCCCGAATTTTCGTCGCTCAATCTGGCGCAAGCCGTTTTGCTGATTGGCTACGAATGGTACCAAGCGCAAGAGGAAACAAAATCCCGCGCCCCAGACGACTATATCCACACAGGCGGCAGCACCCCCGCCACCCGCGAGGAATACCTCAACTTCTTCCACCGCCTCGAATCCTCGCTCGACGAAGCAGGATTCTTCGTCGCCAAAGACATGCGCCCCTCCATGACGCGCAGCCTGCAAAACACCCTGCAACGCGCCGCCATGACCGAACAGGAAATCCGCACTTGGCACGGCGTCCTCTCCGCCCTCCTCGGCATCCCCAAACGCAACCGCCCTCCCGAAAACTAACCCCCTATCCACTTCCCCCCTTTTTTCCATCGTCATTCCGGAAAAATCTCTTTTTTGCCCTTCCTCGCAAAAATGCGATTTTATCCGGAATCCCATTTGTTTTTTCGCCGCCAATTCATGCTACACTCATCTTCCTACTCACCCCCCGAACAGGAAACACCATGACAGGCTGGGCGCTCATCACAGGCACCTCAAAACGCATCGGACGCGCCATCGCCCTCGATCTCGCCGCACGCGGCTGGGACATTGTCGTTCACTACCACCGCTCAGCGACAGAAGCGCAGCAACTCGCCCTCGACATCCAAGAGCTAGGTCAATCCGCCTGCCTCGCGGAAATCGACCTCGCCGACCCACGCCTTGCGGAAAACCTTATCCCCTCGCTCGCAGCCGAAATCGGCATGATCGACGCGTTAGTCAACAACGCCGCCTTGTTCGAACCCGACGACACAGATCCCGAAGGCACGCGCCATTGGGCGATCAACGCCGATGCGCCGCGCCTTCTCAGCAAAGCCTTCCGCGCCCATCTCCCCCCAGGCGAAAAAGGCGTTATCGTCAATCTGCTCGACGCGACACCGCCCGCCCCAAATTTCACTTCCTACGCAAAAAGCAAAACCTTCCTGACCGACATGACGCGCAACATGGCAAAATCCTTCGCGCCGCAAGTCCGCGTCAACGGCGTCGCACCGCTTTACGTCCTCCCCTCACCTCGCCAAAGCGAAGAAGACTTCCGCACGATGGCGAAGGGTAACATCGTCACCCCGGAACAAGTCGGTCAAGCCGTCCGCCAGCTGATCGAGACCCCTTCGGTCACAGGACAGATCGTAACCATAACGCCAAAAGCCCCCTAAAATCGGCGCGGAACACGCCTGCGCCTCCGCGTCAACTAACAAATTTTAGTAGGTGAAAAACTTTTCGTCTTGACTCGCTTTGGCAGAAAGCGCAGCGAAAGAACAGATTGTTCACACCCGCTCTATTTTTCGCAATTTATTACCCCATTAACGATAAAACCCAAGGATTTCCACGATTCCGCCATAAATATATTGATGAAAAACAACCAGTTAGTTCTGTTTGCCTTTTTTTTGGGCAACAGGGAGAAAAACGCGCTTTTATGGGCTAAATTGCAGTGCACAAGAGAATTATCGACAGACTTATCCACAGCTTTCGGGGATAAGACAAAAGGAAAAGAGAAGAGAAAAAATATGGGCATCCCCCCCGCCCCCGCTGACCGGAAATCGCCCCGCCGAACGACAAAATTTGATGCTGGTGCTGCGATGCTGCGCGCCCAAATCAAAACGCTTCCCGATCAATCAGGCGTTTACCGTATGATTGGCGCGAACGGAGCCCCCCTTTATGTAGGCAAAGCCAAAAACCTGAAAAAGCGCGTAGCATCCTACACCCAACGCGCCCGACTACCCGTCCGGCTCCAACGCATGGTCTCTCTGGCGCGAAGTCTCGAAATAACTGTCACGCGCACCGAAGTCGAAGCCCTGCTGCTGGAAGCCAACTACATCCAACGTTTTCTCCCCCCCTTCAACATCCTCCTGCGTGACGACAAAAGTTACCCCTATATTCTTATCACCCGCGACCACGCCTTCCCGCAAATTTCCAAACATCGCGGAGCCAAAACCCGCAAAGGCTGGTATTTTGGCCCCTTCGCCTCTGGCGCTGCGGTCACGGAAACGCTCACCCTCCTCCAACGCGGATTTATGCTACGTTCCTGCGACGACGGCTTTTTTACCAACCGTTCACGCCCCTGTTTGCTTTTTCATATCAAACGATGCTCCGCCCCTTGCGTCGGCATGGTCGCCCCGGAAGCCTACGCGCAGCAAGCGACCGACGCCGTCGATTTCCTGAAAGGCAAGAACCAAGACATCCAGAAAAAACTTGCCGCGCAAATGCAAGCCCACAGCGACGCCCTCGATTTCGAAAACGCGGCGAAACTCCGCGACCGCATCAAAATCCTGACCGCCATCCAATCCCGCCAAAGCATCCATGTCGCGGGCATCGATGACGCCGACATCATCGCCCTGCACCAAGACAGCGGCAAAACGGCGATCCAAGTCTTCTTCTTCCGCCAAGGCCGCAACTACGGCGCAAAAATTTTCTATCCTGTCCACGACAAAGACCAAAAACCCGCAGCCATCCTCGCCGCCTTCATCGCGCAATTCTACGCCGACAAACAACCGCCGCCGCTCCTGCTGGTCGACCGCGCCCCCGAAGACAGCGCCCTGCTCTCCCAAGCCCTCTCCGCGCAAACGGAACACCCCGTCCGTATTTTCGTCCCGCAAGCAGGCGACAAAAAACGCCTGATTGAGATGGCACAAAAGAACGCCCAAGAATCCCTCGCCCGCTCTTTATCCGAACGCAAAGAACAAACCCGCCTTTTGAAACGCGTCGCCGAGATTTTTAACCTCCCCGCGCCCCCTCAAAGGATCGAAGTCTACGACAACTCCCACACCTCCGGCACTTATGCGGTCGGCGGCATGATCGCGGCAGGCGCGGAAGGTTTCTTGAAAAATACCTACCGCAAATTCACAATCCGCGAAGCCCGCCCCGACGACGATTTTGCGATGATGCGCGAAGTCCTGACCCGCCGCTTCAAACGCCTGCTCGACGAAGACCCCGACCACGCCTCTGGCCTCTGGCCCGATCTTCTTTTGATCGACGGCGGCGCAGGCCAAGTGAACAAAGTCGCCGCCGTCATGAAAGAACTCGGTGTCGAAAACATCCCCCTTGTCGGCATCGCCAAAGGCCCCGACCGCAACGCCGGACGCGAACGCTTCTTCATGCAGGGCAAAGAACCGCTAAGCCTCCCCCACGACGATCCCGCCCTCTATTACCTCCAACGTCTGCGCGACGAAGCCCACCGCTTCGCCATCGGCACCCACCGCGCCCGCCGCACCAAAGCCATAGGCCAATCGCGCCTCGACGACATCCCGGGCATAGGAGCCTCCCGCAAAAAATCCCTCCTCCACCACTTCGGCTCCCCCCAAGCCGTCGAAGAGGCCCCCCTCACCGACCTCACCCGCGCCCCAGGCATCAGCCGAGCCACCGCCCAAAAAATATGGTCTTTCTTCCACGATAAATGACGCTTCGCCATTCTTCAAAAATTGTCATTCCGTGGCGCGGCAACGCAAAGCGTTGACGCGAACACGAAACCCAGATGGCTTTTCCGCGAATAAAGATGTTGCCTATTTTAACACCAAAGTTTCGTTTATCCGGCATTGACAGCGCCTATCAGTCGCCGACATGGCTTGCGGACAATCACACCACCCTCCCCACGAAAGCATTTTATTAATCAGTACATAAGTAAGGGAACATTCAAGCGGCGTACTTGAGAGAAGGTTTTTGGTAGAAGGCCGAGATTTTTTCTGGACGTTTTTGCAGGCTACACATTGAAGCGACGACTTTTTCCTTGAAGTCAGCTTTGC
>CAIXLI010000057.1 GCA_903920205.1 uncultured Pseudomonadota bacterium | reverse complement strand
TCACCATGCCAGGAACGCGGTAATCGAGAAGTCCGTTGCACCATTCCAAAAAACTCATCGTCAGAGCCTCCTTCGTTGTTGGAGACTCTCAGAATCACACTCCTTGTAAAACTTGCGTTAATAATTTCTGATTTTGCCCTGATTGAGGGTGCCCATACGCTCATTCAGCTTGGCGAGCAGCGTATGGCCTTGCAGGAGGCTCTGGAAACGTCCCGCCCGTCTTCCATACGCGAAGCCCTGAAACTTGCCTCTAAGGAAGTCCTGCGCTCCCCAGCCGAAGCCTATAAGTACTTTCTGGAGAGCCAAGAGCGTTACCAAATAGACCGTGCGCTCCAGATGAAGGGCACCAAGGCAGCAGCGGATGATTTCTTGGCTCACAAGACACCTACCGTGCGCCAGCACCGCAGGGAGGAACGCCTTGACCAATTTACCTCAAAGGTGCTGCTGTTGATTGAGACAGAAATTGCCCTGATGCCTGTAGCTGACCGCCCTGATTTTATCGTGCCGCCCTATGTCAAAAACAGAGCCCCGCGCTAATATAAACTACGACTGAGCATGGTGGGTAAAAGTTGGGTATCATTGGGTGTGCGGGATAATAATTTATCAAGCATAAAGTGCAGAATACCCAACAAAACTGGACACAATAACGGGATATTTTCCCCCGCCAGCCACAATGGAAGAAAGTTGGCCTCTGAAGGGGAATTGCTCAGAAACAATTCTGAATTCTCTCAGCTCTTGCGCTCCCTGTCTGCGCCACGCAATATGCGTGAATTACTCTGCCGAATATAGGTATGAAGGATGTAGAGATGAAGCAACCCGTTCGCCCGATTTTAAACAAAAATGGCATTGAGCACTGCCATGAGCTAGTTGATAAATTAGTAAAATTATATGCGGAAACAGACCCTGTGCTTGGTGAAAAGTCTGAGAAACATAAAATGGAGAAGGCTCTACAGGCATTAAAACATGCAGCCGACCTGACTGGTATTTTGACCGAGTGGGCTGAAGCCGAAATTTTCGGGCATTATTTTCATAGATCAGAGGCAAAGGGCAAGACAGAAGCCTCGCGTCCGAGCAATAGTCATCTTAATGAATTGATTTGGTACGACATGACCAAATTATCGCACCATGTTAACGAGTTTCCGCTTGAGGATTATCGAACTGCGGTTATCACGATCCTGTCTCACGTCCACCGATTATACGGCATAACAGGGGCATGGAGGGTTAATCTGAGAGAAAGCCTACATGCGCTAAATTATGGTCAGGTCTATCACTTTGTAACTCCGACACATACTAAGCAGCAAGGCGATGCCTATCGGCAGTCCCAACTCAAATGGGTAGCAATCCAACATGTGTATAGATTATGGGGCGAAAGAGGAAAGAAAATGGCGGCTCAATATGATGTTGCCAAATGCTGTGGTGTCACATTTGATGCCATCAAGAAATGGGAAAAGCCAGTTATCAATGAATGGGACAAAGAGAAGACGGCATTAGAAAAAATCAAACAGGCTGCCAAAGCCATTGCTGGCATGAAAAAATTTATGCCGGATTTTGATGAGCAGGTTTTTCTTGATTATGCGCAATTGATCCAAGGAAAAAAGAGGGGAAGAACCCCAAAGGATGACCTAGCGCAAGAAATGGCTCTTTGCATAAGGCTCACAGAAAATTACCCCCTTAATAAACTCAAAGAACAATTTGTTGCGGCTGGAGCGCGAACCTCTGACTAGGGCTCGGCGTGTAGGGACATCACCATGCGCTGACGTGATAAAATCCTCGTAGAAAAAGGGACGAACACCGCGCCTTTCGTACCCACGGGTTTTGGTGCTTCAGGTGCTGCCTCATGCTTAAATCTCGGCATGAGCAAACGAGACAACACAGCCAACGATCTTGCCGATGCGATCAAGCTCCACGCTTCAGGGCCTTTGACCGATGCAGAGGCGGCTGAGGGTGCGCGTAATCTCACAAATTTCTTTCTGCTCCTCAGAGAAATTGACCAACGAAACCATGACATGGGCCATGCATGATAGTGACAGAAGTAGAGATAGCCTTTATCAAGCCTCATTCTGGATTGATTGCCTTCGCCAGCATCGTGTTGGACGACCAGCTATACCTGAGCGGTATCGCCATACATCAAAAACTAGACGGCTCTGGCTACCGCCTGACATACCCCACCCGCAAATTGGGCAGCACCCAGACCCAGCTTTTCCATCCAATCAGAAAACCTTTGTGTGCTGCTATTGAGCAGGCCATTTTCCAGAAACTGAAAAACGTAGTGAGCAAATTAGATGCTGGACACCGTAGCCTTAATGCTGAGCTGTGTCGAATTTGAGATTACGGATTTTGACGCTTTCAGCCCCTCAGCGCGTGGTATAATGCAACCGCAATTTTGTGCTTTGGGCAAGCATGGGCGCATTAGCTGCACGCAAAACCCCACCAAAGCAGAATTGAAGGCAGGAACTTACAAACCACGCCTAACGCTGATAACGCGGCGGGTGACAGGTGGCCTGTCCACAACACTCAGAATTGAATTCTCTGCACCAAAGCTACTGTTTGGCAATAACTTTGATGAGCTCACAGAAAATGATTTTGAAAGGGTTTTGGATACGCTGCATCGGGTTCTTGAAGGCATGGGGGTTATGACTAATCGAGATGCCCTGAGGAATGCCCATGTTTCAGCCATCCATTTCGGTAAAAATATGGCTTTGACGGATTATTGCACATGCTCAATGATTACCAGCGAGCTGTGCAAAACAGATGTAAGCGGGCGTCTTGATCTATCGAAAACAGATTTTCGCAATGAAGGCCATGCCATACGGTTTCATGCGAACAATTTTGAGCTGACCTTCTATGACAAGCTGAAAGACCTATGGCAGTCTCATAAGAGCGAAAAACGGGCTCTTGAGCGAGACAATGCGATCCAGGGCGATCTTTTTAAAAGCGGGGCATATCCCAAAGAGCTTGAGGTTCTCAGAATGGAAGTCCGGCTGGGCAATCATGCCAAAATCAAACATGTCCTGACCTTGCTGGGCATTGACATGGGCACGTCTTTTAGGACTTTGTTTAGTGCAACCCTTTCTCAAAGCGTCCTTTTGCACTATTGGCAAAAAGCTATCCCAGACCTACCCTTGTTGGCTCTGAGTAGAGCCAAGCCTGAGGATATTGTGCAAGCCATGATTGCGGATAGTAAAGGTCAGATAAAGCCAGCAAAGCTGTTGCAGCACATTGGTGGCCTCGCCCTTATCGGCTCCATCGGTATTCGTGGTGCGAAGGTGTTATTTGAGCGGCAATGCAACCCGCGCACATGGGCGCGTATCAAAAAAGAGCTTGATGGTTTGGATGCTGTTGCCAATGCCAACATAAGGTATGATGCTATGCGTAACGTGGGGAAAGCCTTAAAGGATTTTGAACCACTCAGGCTTAAGCATTTGGTAAGAACGGTTCCAAAATCTGCTGTCAGAAAGGATTGTGCGTCATGAAGGCTATCATTCTTGCGCGTGTCTCCACCAAAGAGCAGGAAGATGGGCATTCAATTGCGGCCCAGAAGCAACGTCTCATAGAACACTGTGAACGCAAAGGCTTAAACGTCCTGAAAATATTCGAGATTATAGAAAGCTCCACACGCGGCAAACGCACCGAATTTATGGCCATGCTTGATTTTGTCAAAGCTCAAAAGGAAACCGTTGCGATAGTAGCAGATGCGGTTGACCGGTTTCAGCGCAGCTTCAAAGAGAGCGTAATGATTGATGAGCTGAGACAAAAAGGCCAGATAGAATTGCATTTTTACCGTGAAAATATGATTATCAATCAAAATGCCAGTTCATCGGATATTATGCGCTGGGACTTTTCTGTTATGGGTGCGAAATCTTATGTTCTGAACCTTTCGGAAAATGTTCGACGCAGCATGGATTACATGGTGCGCCACGGTGAATGGACAAGTTCCGCGCCCATCGGCTATCTCAACACCCGTGATCCGCATGGCAAGGCTCAGATCGTTCTTGATCCAGAGCGAGCTTTTTTAATCCGCAAGCTGTTTGAGGAATATGCCGTTGGCTGCTATTCCATCTCTGGCGATTTAACGCGCAAGGCCAAAGAATGGGGGCTAACAAATAAAACCAAGGCAAGACCCCACCTTTCCTCAAGCCAAATCCACCTCATTCTTCAGAATTCATTCTATCACGGTGAGATGCTGGTTAAGGGCAAACGCTACCCGCATAAATACGATCAGATCATCACCAAGGAGCTATTCGATAAATGCCAGGAAGTGCGGCAAGGAAACACAAGACCTCAACACGTCAAATACTCTGAAAAGCCTTTTGTGTTTCGTGGGCTGATAAAATGTGCCGTGTCCGGCAGGCGCGTAACCTGTGATCTAAAAAAAGGAAAGCACGTATATCTCATTAGCCGTGACCCTCAGAACCCTGAGAAAAAGGTATTTGTGGCAGAAAAGAATGTTCTGGATCAGGTTCAGGCAGTCTTCCAATCCTTCCACCTTCCAGATGACCTCATGGCAGCCCTCACAGCGCATTTAAAAGCCAGCCATGAGGCTGAGACGGGTTTTCACAGGGAAGCCATAGAGAGCCTGCGCAAGGAGCATGACGCCATCCTAGGGCGGCTTAACACCCTTTTAGATTTGCGATTGGATCAGAGTATTACAAGGGATGAGTATGACACAAAAGCGCAAGCGTTGAAGCAGCGGCAACATGAGATAGGCGTCAAGCTGGGAGAGCATGGAAAGGGCGACGATAGTTTCAAAACAACCGTTGAAGCCTTGTTTTCTCTGGCATCGAGAGCCCATGACTTGTTTGAGCGTTCGAAAATTGAGCAAAAGCGTCAGTTAATCGCTTTCGTGTTTTCGAACCTGTCATTGAGAGGGGTAAACCTAGAGTATTCCTTGAGAAATCCCTTCCAGCTCATGGTTGGAAGACACTCTTATCAAGAATGGTCGGGGAGACAAGATTCGAACTTGCGACCCTCTGGTCCCAAACCAGATGCGCTACCAGACTGCGCTACTCCCCGACGCGCCAAGAGATAGTCAAAAAAGATTGCTTCGGCAATCATATAGTGACGCCTCGCCAAAGTTTCTCTTTATGGTATAAGACCCGCGACCATCATTCTTGACCTATCCCGCAGGATTCCCTCCCCCTACAGGTACCCCATGTTCGCCTCATTCCTCGTCGCCGCCGTCGATTTCAGTCGCAGATTTGCGAAAATTCTGGTCGTGGGAGCCCTCATCCTCACCCTCGCTCTGAGCGTTTATGTCGCCAAGAACATCGCTATCAACACGGACATTAACCAACTTCTGTCCGACAATCTGGGCTGGCGCAAACGCGAGAAGGTTTTAGAAACCGCCTTCCCGAACAAAACCGACAATCTCGTCATCGTCATCGACAGCGACAACGGCGACAAAGTTGACGCGGCGGCGGCAGCCCTGACCGAAAAATTATCCGCGATGCCGGACAGATTCCCGTTTGTTTCGCGCCCCGACGCCCTGCCCTTCTTCCGCGCCAACGGTCTTTTGTATCTCTCCAAGTCCGAACTCGGCGAGACGCTCGACCAAATCGCGCAAGCCCAACCCATGCTCGGCGCGGTCATCACCGACCCTTCTCTGCGCGGCTTTTTCGGCACCATCGGCATGATGCTGCAAGGTGTCTCCGCAGGCGCGGTCGACGCCGCCGCAATCAACCGCCCCTTGGCAGAAATCACCGCAACCTTCCAAGCCGCCCTCGACGGCAAAGACCACGCGCTCGATTGGCGCAAAATGATGCCTGAATCCGCATCCTCCCCCAACGCGGCGCGAGAACTGCGCAAATACATCATTACCAAACCCGTCCTCGATTATTCTTCTCTGCAACCCGGCGAAGAAGCGACCAAGAGTGTTCGCCAAGCCATCGCAGCCCTTAACCTCACGCCCGAAAATGGCGTCCGCATCCGCTTGACAGGCTCCGTCCCACTCAACGACGACGAATTTGCCAGCGTCGCCGAAGGCACAGGCGTGGCAACCGCCCTGTGCGGCGCCTTGGTTTTGGTCTTGCTCTTCGCCGCCATGCGAACATGGCGCATCGTGCTGCCCATCGCCCTGACCTTAGGCGTCGGCCTCGTAGCCTCCACCGCCTTTGCGACCTTCGCCGTCGGTTCTTTAAACCTGATCTCGGTTGCATTCGCCGTGATGTTCATCGGCATCGCCGTCGATTTCGGCATCCAATTCGGCGTCCGCTACCGCGACCAACGCCATCAAACGCCGGATCACGCCGAAGCCTTACGCAACACGGCGGCAACCATCGCCGTCCCTTTGGCAATGGCGGCAGGCTCGACCGCGCTCGGCTTTCTGGCCTTTATCCCCACAGAGTATCGCGGCGTGTCCGAACTTGGGCTGATTGCAGGCGCGGGCATGATTATCGCCTTCGTCCTGAATATCACGCTCCTCCCCGCCTTGATGAGCCTTACCCAACCTCCGGCGGAAGCCGAAAGCGTCGGCTATGCCGCCCTCGCCCCTTTGAACGCTTTTCTAACCTCGCATCGCAAAATCTTATTCCCCGCGATTCTTGTTTTGGCTTTTGTCGGTATCGCCACCGCCTCGCAAATCCGCTTTGACTTCGACCCTCTGAATCTCAAAAACCCCGAGATCGAATCCGTCTCCACAATGTTCGACGCCATGCAAGACCCGGACTCGGACGCCTACGCCGCGCAAATTCTGGCGCCCTCTTTGGAAGAAGCTCAAAAACGCGCCACCGAACTCGAAAAACTCCCCGAAGTCGATCACGTCATGACGCTGAACAGCTTCATCCCCGAAGAGCAAGACGCCAAGCTAGCGATGATCGCCGACACAGCCTCGCTTCTCGCGCCGACCTTCGCCCTGCCCCAACAACCCGCCGCCACCGACGCCGACAACCGCGAAGCCCTGCGCAAAGCTGCGGCGCTTCTGCATCAAGCAGGCGACTCCCTCCCCGCCGCAAAAAACCTTGCCTCTGTGCTCGATCAACTCGCCGCGCAAGACTCGCCGGAAACCCTGAAGCTAGCGCAAGACGCCATTATCCTCCCCCTCCAAACCAAACTTGGCGAAATCAAAGGCGTGCTGGAAGCCAAGCCCGTCACCCTCAGCGCCATCCCGCCCGAGTTGAAGCGCGATTGGATCACCAGCGACAACCAAAGCCTGATCGAGATATTCCCCCGCCGCGCCGCTGACAACAACCCCAGAGATTCCGAGATGTTGAACAAGTTTGTTGATGCTGTTCAAAAACTCGCGCCTGATGCCGCCGGAACGCCCGTCTCGATCCGCGAATCCGGTCACACCGTCATCTCCGCCTTCGTCCATGCGGGAATCTATGGCCTCATCTCCATCGCACTTCTGTCATTTCTCGTCCTGCGCCGCGCAAGGGATGTCGCCCTGATGCTGTTCCCCCTAGTTATTGCCGGAATCTTAACGCTGGCGACCATCACGCTTATCGGCCTGCCCCTGAACTTCGCCAACATCATCGCCCTGCCCCTTTTATTTAGTTTAGGCGTGTCCTATGCGGTTTACTTTGTTTTCTACGGACGCACAGGTCAAAGGGATTTTCTGCAATCCAGCATGGCAAGAGCCGTTCTCTTTAGCGCCGCCACCGTTTTGGTCGCTTTTGCTTCTTTATGCTTTTCTTCACACCCGGGCACGCAGGGCATGGGTGAATTATTAACCATTGCGCTATTATATTCCCTGCTCTGCACATTTTTTGTGCTTCCAGTGTTGTATGCCCCTGACAAACAAGATACATTCCGACCATAACCCTTGATTCCACGTTTTTTTGAGAGCCTCCATGCACCCACGTCGCATCGTCCTCGTCCTCGCGCTTCTGATCCTGCCATCGCTATTGGTATCCTGTGCAGAAGTTCCCAAATCGCCCGAAGCGCAAGCCGAAGCGCAGGCGATCAACGATCCTTTGGAGCCGATGAACCGCGTCGTGTTCGACGTCAACGACTTCCTTGATCGTTTGTTGATCCGTCCCTTGACGGAACTTTATCGCTTCGCCATCCCCGATTATCTGCGTGAACGCATCGCCAATGTTTTAGCCAACATGGGCGAACCGGTGATCTTTGCCAACAACCTGCTTCAGGGCAGAGCGTCGGATGCTAGCGTGACGATCCAACGCTTCCTCGTCAACACGACGGTAGGCGCTGCGGGCATCTTCGAAGTCGCCGATGGGTGGGATCTTCCCAAGCAAAAAGGCGATTTTGGACAAACCTTGTCCGTGTGGGGCATCAATGGCGGGCCGTATTTGGTTCTGCCGCTGTTTGGCCCGTCGAATTTCCGCGACGCGATTGGTTTGGGCGCGGATATGGCGATGTCGCCTTGGCAATACATCGCGGGGATAGACGGCAACGGAACCCAGAACCGCGTGACCTATTCTACCTTTGCCGCAGACGGGCTGACCCGCCGCGAAGAAACGCTTGAGGATTACGACGCCCTACGGTCGGGATCGCTGGACTTCTACGCCGAACTGCGCAGCGTCTATCGTCAATACCGCGACAAGCAATTGGGCATCCAAAATCCCAACGCCTCGCCTGTATTCGAGGATTACGAATAACCAAAAATCTCAGCGCACAGGAGGCACCGATGAAGAAATCTTTATTCGTGCTCCTGTTCGCTCTGATCGCCGTCCAACCGGCGATGGCAAGCACCCCCTCGGAAACGACCTATGCCCGCGTCCTGCGCACGGGCGTTTTACGCTGCGGCTATTCGCACTGGCCTCCCTTCTTTAGCATCGATCCGAACACGAAGGCCGTCAGCGGAGTCAGCAAGGATTTTTCGGATGCCGCCGCGAAAATTCTTGGAATAAGAATCGAGTATATTGAAATCACCGTCGGCCAACAGGTTCAAGATCTAAACAACGGCAAAATAGACGCCGTCTGCGGAGATGGGCCGTGGGTTCTGTCTACGTTAAGATACATCGATTACACCAAGCCCTATTATTATGTTCCCGAATATCTCTACGCCCGCGCCGACGAAAAAAGATTCGCGGCCCCCGAGGACCTGAACCGCCCCGATGTCACCTTTACCGCGATAGACGGCGACGTCAGCACGGATATAGCCCAAGACCGCTTCCCCAAAGCCAAACTCAACAGCATGGGCAACCTCGCCGATCCGTCACAGCTTCTGTTGAACGTCGTCACGAAAAAAGCAGATGTCGTCATCACCGACCCCGCCGCCTTTACCTCCTTTGCGAAAAGCAATCCCAACAAGATCAAGGTTCTTTTCCCCCGCCCCGTCGCCGTCTATGGCGGAGGCTTCTCCGTCAAAAAAGGGGAATCCGATCTCCTGAACATGCTGAACGGCACCATCGACGTGATGGTCAACACAGGCCAAGCGGAAACCCTCGCCAAGAAAAACGACCCCGAAGGCAAAATATTCCTCCAAGTCGCCCCGCCCTATGCGCGCCCTTTGGCGAAATAACGACACACGCTTGGATTTTCTACGCTTTTTGAATTCATCCCCTACTATTTTTGAATCCCAACCGATTTCCGATTGCCTCCACGAGATCCGGCGCGATAAGAACATAACATGAACGCACACGCCCCCGATGACGACCTCGTCAACTGGCTTTTCCTCGACCTCAACAGCTTCTTTGCGTCCTGCGAACAGCAAGAACGCCCCGAACTGCGCGGTAGGCCTATCGCCATCGTCCAAATGCTGACCGACAGCACCTGCGCCATCGCCGCCAGCTATGAAGCCAAATCCTTTGGCGTCAAAACAGGTACGATGATCTGGGAAGCCAAAAAGCGATGCCCCGACCTCGTGCTGGTTCAGGCAAGGCATAAGCTCTATGTCCAGTATCACCACCGCATCTGCGAAGCCGTCGACACATGCCTGCCCGTCACCAAAGTATCCTCCATCGACGAAATGGCCTGCCGCCTGATGGGGCGCGAGCGCGAAGTCAGCACCGCCAAAGCCCTCGCCCACAAAGTCAAACACGTTCTCCGCCAAAGACTCGGCGATTGCATGACCTGTTCCATCGGCCTCGCCCCCAGCATCTTCCTCGCCAAAGTCGCCAGCGATATGCAAAAACCCGACGGTCTCGTCGTCATCACCAAAAGCGCTCTGCCCGACATCCTACACAGGCTAGACTTAACTGACATCTACGGCATAGGCACCCGCATGGAACACAGGCTCCATCAGGCTGGCATCGGAACCGTCGCCGACCTCCTCCGCGCCCCGCGCAGCCAGCTCAGACAAGCATGGGGCGGCATCTATGGCGTTTTATATTACGAACTCCTCCACGGTGCCGACCTGCAATTCCCCTCTTCCCCACACAGAAAAAGCATGGGGCATCAGCATGTTCTGGAACCGGAACTCCGCACGCTTGATGGCGCACGGCAATTCTCCCAACATCTGCTCGCCAAAGCCGCAGAGCGTCTCCGTCACGATAACTATTTCTGCCGCCATTTGGGATTAAGCCTTGCCTCGGCGGAAGACTGGGGAAACTTCTGGACAGAATCCGGCTTCCACGAAACGCAAGACACGGATTTTCTTCTGGCAAGGCTTTCACAGCTTTGGAAACAAGCCCCGCGCCTCAAGCCCATCAAAGTCGGCATCGTCCTGCTCGGCCTCGTCCCCGCCGCGCATCACCAACCCGACCTCTTCGCCGACAACCCCCGCCGCCAAAAACTCTCCCCCCTCATCGACCAAATCAACCGCCGCTACGGCCGGGGTGCCATCAGCTTCGGCAACCCCACTCCCCAAATTCAAAAATTCACCGGCCACGCCGCGTTTCAAAGGGTGCCGGAGGAGTTTGAGTTCTGACAGTCCCCCAGCCTCGCCTTTGCCTAAGCCTTGTCCCTTCCTTCATTTGAAAACGCCGTTATAATAAAGCCGTCCCTTAGGCAGGAGGTCATCATGCAAAAACTTATTCATAAATTTGGAAGGCTTTTGTCTTTGCGCAAGAAACCAACAGATCAAAACGATCCCCGTTACCAAACGGAAATTTTAGCTGTTGACCCGAGCACTGGAGCATGGACAGCGAACGTAACATGCGCACGCCCAGGCCATGAAAACGCAAAGCTTGTAACCGTCTACAGCCTCAGCACCCTGTTCGCCCGATCAGAGAAAAACAACGCCCTAGTTTTGTGAAATTGCTCTGCCGCGCGCTTCATCGCGCAGGGCAGAGAAGGAAGCATCCGGAGACCCAGCCCTGCTTCGCCCGAGTGGGCTACGCCACGGCAGCCTTCGCACGCTGGCAAAGGCTGGCTCGCCGAGCCGTAGCACGCTCTACTGCGTGCGAAGGCTGGTGGACCTGATCGGGATCGAACCGACGACCTCCTCATTGCGAACGAGGCGCTCTCCCAGCTGAGCTACAGGCCCTTAGCACGTGTGCAAGGGAGTCTTTATCGTCGGACAAAGGGCGCATGTCAAGCGTTCAGAACATCCCAAAGCCGGTCGGCAATTTCCCGATAACGCAAAGCGATAGCGCCCTCTGGCTCCGACAAGGTTAAAGGCATTCCCTCATCCGATTTGCGCCGGATGGCAATATCCAACGGTATCTCCCCCAAAAACGGGATCCCCAGTTTTTCCGCCTCGTCCTTCGCCCCGCCATGGCTGAATATATCGCTGCGTCCGCCGCAATGGGGGCATTCGAAATAACTCATATTCTCGATAATGCCCAATACAGGCACGCCGACTTTCTGAAACATCGCCAACCCCTTCCGCGCATCCAGCAAAGCGATGTCTTGCGGAGTCGAGACAATCACCGCCCCCGCCAAAGGGCACGACTGCGCCAACGTCAATTGCGCGTCGCCCGTGCCCGGAGGCAAATCAACCACCAAAACATCCAAAGCCCCCCAAGCGACATCGCGGAACAACTGTGTGATGGCGCTATGCACCATAGGGCCGCGCCAAATCATCGGCGCATCCTCGGCGACCAAAAAGCCTATCGACATCACCTTCATGCCAAAACGTTCATGCGGGATCATCTTGTCGTCCGCATTCACCGGCGGCTCGCCCGTCAGCCCCATCATGCGCGGAATCGAAGGCCCATAAATATCGGCATCCAAAAGACCGACCTTCAACCCCTTCTGCGCCAAAGCCGCCGCCAGATTGACCGCCGTCGTCGATTTCCCCACCCCGCCCTTGCCCGACGCCACCGCGACGACAAAACGAACCTCCGGCAATTCGATCTTCTGCGCCACCGCCGCCTTCTTTTTCTGCGGCGCATGATGCGCCGTCAAAATAACCGCCACCGAAGAAACCCCCGCGACAGAAGCGACTGCCTTCTCCGCCTGCGTTTTCAGCCCCTCAACATTCGCATCCTTCTGCGGTTCGATCTCCAAAATTACCGTGGCCTTCGTTCCACTCCCCTCCGCCGCCAACGAAAGGCCACCCACCATCCCCCGCGTAACAACATCCCCTCCGTCCCATAAAACGGTACGAAGGGCGGCAAGAATTTGTTCTTCGGTAAGTTGAGTCATGGCGCAATCCTCAAAACATCGTCATTCCGGCGGAAAGCCGGAATCCAGATTGAAAACTTTTGTTTTTCTTCGCTGTCGGATTCATACGCGCCGCAGATGCGGCGCAGCAGTTTTCCTCCTTCCCTCCTCCGCAAAAAGCTTTGGCAGACAAGTCGCGGAATAACGATGGAGGATTGTTTCCTAAACCGCCTTAAAAATCAAACTCGCATTCGTCCCGCCGAACCCGAACGAATTCGACAGAGCGACTTTGATTTTCTTTTCTCTGGCCTTCAACGGAACAAGGTCGATGCCCTGCACGCCTTCCGAAGGATTTTCCAGATTGAGCGTCGGAGGAATAAGGCCGTCTTTCACGGCCTTGATCGAATAGATCGCCTCAATCGCGCCCGCCGCGCCCAGCAAATGCCCCGTGGCGGATTTGGTCGAAGACATCATCGTCTTCCCCGCATGGTCGCCCAACAAACGACGCACCGCCCGAACTTCGATCTCGTCGCCGAGCGGCGTCGAAGTCCCATGCGCGTTCACATAATCAATATCTTCGACATTAAAGCCGGAACGTTTCAACGCCATCTGCATAGCGCGATAGCCGCCATTCCCGTCTTCCGCTGGCGATGTCATATGATAAGCGTCGCCCGACAAGCCATACCCTGCCAATTCGGCGTAAATTTTCGCGCCGCGCTTTTTCGCGTGTTCGTATTCTTCCAAAACAACAACGCCCGCGCCTTCGCCCATCACGAATCCGTCGCGGTCTTTGTCAAAAGGACGCGACGATCTTTCCGGCTGGTCGTTAAATCCCGTGGACAAAGCGCGAAGAGCGCAGAATCCCGCAATCCCGACGCGACAAATCGCCGCTTCAGCGCCACCAGCCACCATTACATCGGCATCGTCCAGCGCGATCAGCCGTGCCGCGTCGCCAATCGCATGAGCGCCCGTAGCGCAAGCGGTAACAACGGCATGATTAGGCCCGCGATAGCCATGCATAATCGACACCTGCCCCGAGGCAAGGTTGATAAGGCTGCGCGGAATAAAGAAGGGCGACACGCGACGCGGGCCTTTTTCGTGCAGAACGATCGAGGTTTCGTAAATCTCGTTCAATCCACCGATGCCCGAACCGATCATCACGCCGACGCGGTCGCGCGCTTCTTCCGTCGCGGGAACATAGCCCCCGTCTTTAATCGCTTCTTCCGCTGCGGCAACCGCAAAGTGGATGAAGGTATCCATTTTCTTTTGTTCTTTAGGCTCGATAAAACGGTCGAGATTTAACTCTCCCTCGCCGTCCCCGCGCGGGACCTGCCCTGCGACTTGGCAGGTCATGTCCGACGGATCAAAATGCGTGATGCGCCCCAAGCCGCTGTGGCCTTCCGTCAACCGTTTCCAGTTGAGATCGACCCCAACGCCCAAAGGCGAAACCATCCCCATGCCAGTGACGACGACACGGCGCATAACTACTCTCCCTTGAAGAAACAAAAGCGCGGCAGATTACGCCGCCTTTTTGGAACTGATGAACGAGATCGCGTCCTTGACGGTAGCGATCTTTTCGGCGGCGTCATCAGGAATTTCGACGCTGAATTCTTCTTCAAAGGCCATCACGAGCTCGACGGTGTCAAGGCTGTCCGCGCCCAGATCATCGATGAAGCTTGCGTTGTCGGTGACTTTCGCGGCATCAACGCCCAAATGTTCAACGACGATCTTCTTCACTTGTTCTGCGATATCGCTCATGATCTCAAAGCCCTTTTGTTGTTATCGACAAAGGCGGACGATAAAGAATCGACGCCCACTTGGTTCGTTCTCTGTATTCTGGGAACATCCTCATGTCCAGAAAAGAAAACATCAAACCGACATAATTTTGCCTAAAATCATGAAAAGCCTTGCTTTTTATTCCAAGCATGATAGGGCGTTTCCTGTTGCTTTGGCCTTCCCCTGCCCTGAAAAAAGGCGCCGTCTCTCATGAGCCTTAACGACACACCCGCCCCGCCCTTGACCTCGCGCCTTAAGCCGTGGCGGCAGCTTTGGGGTTTTTTGAAGCCCTATCGCCTAATGATAGCGGGAGCCTGCATAGCTTTAACAGCGGCGGGATCGACCTTCTTAGTGATTCCCTCCACCTTGCGCTATGTCATCGACCAAGGGCTGAAAGCTCACAATACGGAAGTCTTGAATAAGGGACTAATCCTGATGTTGTTGGCATCGCTGGCCTTAGCTGCGGCAACATACGCGCGGTATAGTTTGGTCGCATGGTTGGGCGAGCGCGTCATCGCCGATTTGCGCCGAGCCGCCTATGCCCACATCCTGAAACTCAGCCCCGCCTTTTTCGAAGTCACGCGCAGCGGCGACATCCTGTCGCGCATGTCTTCGGACGCCGCCATTTTACAAACCGTCGTCGGGTCGTCCCTTTCCATGGCCTTGCGCAACGGCGTGCTTTTGATCGGCGGCATCGGCATGATGCTGGCCACCAGCATGAGACTGACGGGAATGGTCTTGATGGTCATCCCGATGGTCGTCCTCCCGATCAAAGCTTTCGGTCGCAAAGTCAAACACCTGTCAAAGCAAAGTCAGGAACGCGTCGCAGATGTCAGCGCGAACACGGAAGAAACCATTTACGGCATCCGCACGGTGCAAGCCTTCGGGCATGAGGATATCAGCCGCGCAAGCTTCAACCACAATATAGAACAAGCGCTACAGGCGGCCTTACGCCATATTCGCGTACGCGGATTTTTAGTCGCCCTGATTATCTTTTTGGTCTTGGCGTCGGTCTGCGTAATCCTGTGGGTAGGCGGTCATGATTTGCTGGCAGGCCATATCACCAGCGGACAGCTAACCTCTTTCATCGCCTATTCGATCCTTTCCGCGTCCGCCACAGGACAAATCAGCGAGGCCGGAGGCGAAATCCAACGGGCGGCAGGCGCGGCGGAACGCATCTTCGACCTTCTTTCAGTCGAGCCGACAGTCTTCGTCCCCGCCAATCCCGCCCCCCTGCCCACGCCGCGTGGAGAAATCGTTTTTCAAAACGTCACCTTCCACTATCCGGCGCGTCCTGAAATCGCGGCGTTGACCGATATCACCTTTGCCGTCAAGCAAGGCGAGCGCGTAGCCATCGTCGGCCCCAGCGGCGCAGGCAAAACAACCCTGTTCCAACTCGCGCTACGCTTCTACGACCCACAGCAAGGAGCAGTTGCGCTAGACGGCATCGATCTGAAATATGCGGATCCCCGCGCCATAAGGTCAAGGATAGCCTTGGTGCCCCAAGACCCCGTCATCTTCTCAACCGACGCATGGCAAAACATCGCCTATGGCAACCCTTCCGCCTCTCGGCAAGAAATCCTCGCCGCCGCCCGCGCCGCCTATGCCGATGAATTCCTATCCGCCCTGCCGCAAGGCTACGACACCTATCTCGGCGAAAAGGGCGTGCGTCTTTCCGGCGGTCAAAAACAACGCCTTGTCATCGCCCGTGCCGTTTTGCGCAATGCTCCCTTGCTTTTGCTCGACGAAGCGACCTCGGCCTTGGACGCCGAAAGCGAAAGGTTGATTCAAAACGCGCTTGACGCGCTGATGCAAGAACGCACCACCCTTATCATCGCCCACCGCCTCTCCACAGTCATGACTGCCGACCGAATCCTCGTTATGGATCAAGGCCGCATCGTTGCCACAGGCACGCATCGGGAATTGATCGCGCAAGAAGGTTTGTATGCGCGATTGGCGGCGCTGCAATTTAACACTAACAATCGTCGTTGACCGAAAAAAAGGCCACTCCACCTTGTGAAAAATGAATGCCCACGTGTGAATTTTCTCTCTATCCGCCGCGCAAGCGGGTTTAGACTTTATTAGGTATCTTGGCCTAATATCCTGAAACGTCCTGAAGGCACGACTCAAGGCCGGAACTATGCGCGACACTTCCCCGATAAGGTTTCTCTCGAAACGCGGCATCTGCACCTGTGCGCTTGCCTTGGGACTTGCGTGCCCTGCCCTCTGCTTTCCGGCGCAAGCCACCGATAGCCCGTTCGAGATCAACGCCGAACGATGGACCAAGCCCAAAAACTATCAAACCGATATAAAGCCTCTTCCTGATGTCGCGCCTCAAGAATCCGCCGTGGCATCGCCCGAACCCAAAACGCCTCCCGCGCCCACGACGACGCCTGCGCCTATCGTTGTGACCATGCCAACGATGCCTGGACTCAATAAAGGGTTCGATATGCGGGTTAATTCGACCGAGGAAGCGAAGAGAAAAGAACCTATCGCCGCCAAGCCAGAAGCGACGCCGGATATCCACTTGCAGGACAAAAACTGGAAAAGCCCCCCCGTCAGCGGTCACGCCGCCAAAACGCAGCAGGACGACGACGAAGATCAGGAGAATCCCGCGCTGAATGTTCGGATGAGCTTCCTGCCCGCGCAAAATATTACCCCCATCCCTGACGCTCCCCATGAGTCGGCGCGAAAACGCGGTCATGCCCTGCTAAGAAAGAGCGCGCCGAATACCCCCACTGTGCCGACCAGAACACCCGAAGAGTCCGCTGCCTGCGCGGCATTGGATGCCTACAAACAACAGCAACTCGACGCCATTCAAAGCGACCGCCAAACATTGAAAGCGCTTCAAGACGCCGTTCATTCCTTAGGCATGACCAAACAGTTGGATTTTACAGCCGGACACGACAGCGTTCTGAACGCCTCGAATGCCGAGCCCGCGACAGGCCAAAGTGTGCCCATGCCGATAAGCATCAGATAACGACGCGCTGTTCGGAAAAAGAAAGAAAGGAAAAGTCAGGCCGTAGCAGCAACTGACTTGGCGGAATCGCTTTCCACACGCGTGCCGTCACGCGCCAAACCAAACCGCAAATAGGCAACCGTGACCACAGACGGAATCTGCGCGACAAGCATGCCGCCATTGGCGCTGAGATATTGGGTAATGAACCCGGCAGTCGGGTCTTGAATGATGCGTGGATTCTGGAAGGGAACTGCCGCAGAAGATGACGCGGCACCGATCGGCGGCGCAGACGCCCCCCCCCCAGGACTCGATACTGTCCCGGGCGACGAACCTACTATGCCAACGGCGCTCGTCATTAAAAAATCCCTCTTCCAAAAAAACGCAGAACTAGAACTATGCCTACAATCATACTCCAAAAAAATACTCTTGACAAGAAGAATGTTTTATGCGTGCCAAGTCGTCGCTGAACGTCCTGACCGCGAGCAGCCCCGGCCCACCACCTTCGTTGATGATTTTGCTCATAAAAACAGCGTTTCCATAAAAAAAGCCGGTGGATTTCTCCACCGGCATTTTTCGTTAACACTCTGTTAATTAAGCGCTTTTCTTCTGCTCGTAATCTGTCTTTTCCGTGATACGCGCCGCTTTGCCGCGCAAGTTGCGCAGATAGTAAAGCTTGGCGCGACGCACGTCGCCGCGACGCACGCGTTCGACGGATTCGATGCGAGGGCTGTAAAGCGGGAACACACGTTCGACGCCTTCGCCATAGCTGATCTTGCGCACGGTGAAAGCCGAATTCAAACCGGCGTTACGACGAGCGATGCAAACGCCCTCATAAGCCTGAATACGTTCACGCGTACCTTCAACGACCTTCACGTTGACGCGGACGGTGTCGCCGATGCTGAACTCAGCCAGCTTGGCATTCACCAGCAGCTTTTCGACTTGCTGCGCTTCGATCTTTTGTAACAGATTCATCTCTTCTCTCCCTTGTTCGCCTTCTTATGACTCAAAACGTACCGTTCATACAAGTCCGGACGACGCGCCTGCGTAATTTTTTCCGCCTGCTCCTGTCGCCAAACCCGAACCTTTTCGTGATGCCCCGAGATTAAAACCTCCGGCACCGCCGCATCCTTCCATAGGGCAGGACGCGTATAATGCGGGTATTCCAACAAACCCGCTTCGAAACTCTCTTCCTCCGTCGTCGCCGCGTTGCCCAAAACGCCGGGCACCAAACGCACACAGGCCTCGATCAAAGCCATCGCCGCGACCTCGCCGCCCGCCAGAACGAAATCGCCGAGGCTAATCTCTTCCAGCCCCTGCGCATCGATCACGCGTTGATCGACTCCTTCGTACCGACCGCACACCAGCAAAAGCGATGTCTCCGCCGCCAGTTCCTTCACCAGCGCCTGATCCAACACGCGCCCGCGTGGCGACAGATAAATCTTGCGCGACGCCGCGCCAAATTTGGCCTCGGCACCGCGAATAGCCGCGTCCAAAACATCAGGACGCATAACCATCCCTGCCCCGCCGCCATAAGGCGTATCGTCGACAGAGGCGTGCTTATCGCTCGCAAATTGCCGAATGTCCAGTGTTTCCAGACTCCACACCCCCTCTTTTAACGCTTTTCCTGGTAAAGAAGCCCCCAAAAGCCCGGGAAACATCTCGGGGAAAAGCGTTAAAATGGCGACTCGCCAAGTCATACCCACTCCTCCGGCACCGCAATCAGCATTGTTCCGGCGTCCAAATCGACCTCCGGCACAAAAGCCTCCTTAAACGGCAGCATAAAGCTGTCCTTCTTCGACGTCCCGATTTCCAGAAAGATTCCAGCTCCGTAATCGAAAACGCCCATCACCCGACCGTATTCCTTGCCAGCTTCGTCCAAAGCCCGCAACCCCACCAGATCGGCCTCGTAATATTCTCCTTTACGGGTTTTCGGCAAAAGACCCTGCGCGATATAAAGCCTATCCCCCCGCAACTGATCCGCCGCCTCCTTATCGCCCACGCCCTCGACCGCCACCAGAAAATGATCCTTAGCCGTCGATTTCAGTGTGATTGTAAAAACGCGATCCCCATCCTTCTCCATCAAAGGCGCATAACCGAAAATCGCCTCCGGCTCCGCCGTAAAACTCCGCAGCTTCACCAACCCCCGAACGCCATGAGCCCCCGCGAACTGCCCCACGCAAATCCTACGTTCCGTTTTTTCTTGATTCATGCTTCACACAAAAGAAAACCCCGCCCAGCTTGTTATGGCCTCGGCGGGGTCTGCCACACCTAAGTGGTCTTGAGACTCGAGGCTGTTTCCACCCCGAGCAGTACCCGCAGAGTATATCCCTTTTTTAAGAACACCGTCATTCCGCAAAATTCGCTTTTTTACTCTTGCTTGCAAAAATGCGAATTTATGCGGAATCCTATTTGTTTTTTTTGCAGCAGAAAAACAAAAACGGTACTTCTTGTGTATGCCTTACGCCGCAGGCGCTTCCGCAGCCGCTGCTTCCGCTGCCTTCTTCGCCAACTCAGCTTCCACCTTCATCCGTTCCTGCGTCTTGGCGCGAGGAGCTGATTTCTTAGGCGATTCACGATACTCGACCTTAGGCCCAAGCTTCGCGGCATGCAGGAAACGAGCGACGCGTTCGCTAGGCTGTGCGCCGTTCTTGATCCAATGCGTAATGCGCTCGGCAACCAAAGTGACGCGCTTCGGATCTTCCTTCGGCAGCATCGGGTTATAAGCGCCAACCTTCTCGATAAAACGACCGTCGCGCGGGCAGCGGCTGTCGGCAACGACGATGTGATAATAAGGACGCTTCTTAGCCCCGTGACGTGTCATACGCAAAACCAACATAACTCTCTCCTTCTTTTGTTGTTAAATAAAACGCGATTAGCCTTTGAACCCTCCCCCAAAGCGCGGCATCATGGAACGCATAAAGCCGGACTTACCCAGCTTCTGCACCTGTTTCATGACCTTTTGCATTTCGAGGAATTGCTTGATGAGGCGGTTGACGTCTGCGACATCCACCCCTGCCCCCGCCGCGATGCGACGCTTACGCGAAGCCTGCAGCAGATCGACATTCTTACGTTCGACTTGCGTCATCGATTGAATAATCGCTTCCTGACGCTTGATGACCTTGTCATCGATATTGGCATTTTTGATTTGCTCTTTGATCTTGCCAATGCCCGGCAACAAATTCAGCATCCCGCCCATGCCACCCATCCGGCGCATCTGCTGCATCTGCTTGGCGAGGTCGTTGAAGTCAAAGCTCCCGCCCGACATCATCTTGGCCGCCATCGCCTCGGCTTCGTCCATATCCATTGTCGCCGCGGCCTTTTCGACCAGCGAAACAACGTCGCCCATCCCCAAAATCCGCCCCGCAAGACGATCAGGATGATACACTTCCAAAGCGTCGGTCTTTTCCCCCACGCCCAAAAACTTGATCGGCTTGCCCGTCACAGCACGCATCGACAAAGCCGCCCCGCCCCGCGCATCGCCATCGATGCGCGTCAAAACGATGCCGGTAATACCCACTTTTTCTTCAAAATGCGTCGCAGTGTTGACGGCATCCTGCCCCGTCATCGCGTCCACAACCAGCAAGCTTTCATGCGGAGCCGCAACATCGCGCACGGCGGCGGCTTCCGCCATCAATTCTTCATCGATCGCCAAACGTCCGGCGGTATCAAGAATCACGACATCGAAAACTTCCCTCCGCGCCACATCCAAAGCGCGACGCGCAATCTCAACAGGCTGTTGCCCGGCAACAATCGGCAAAGATGCGACACCAATCTGTTGCCCCAACACCGCCAACTGCTCCTGCGCCGCAGGCCGCTGCACATCCAGCGAAGCCAGCAAAACCTTCTTGCCGTTCTTCTCTGTCAGAAACTTCGCCAGCTTGGCGGCAGTCGTCGTCTTGCCAGATCCCTGCAACCCCAGCATCATCACCACGGCAGGCGGCGCGACGTTCAGATTCAAAGGCTCCGCGACAGCACCCAGCAACTCGACCAGAGCATCATGCACGATCTTGACGACCATCTGCCCTGGCGTGACCGAGCGCAAAACATCCTGCCCCACCGCCCGATCTTTAACCTTGGCGGTAAAATCCTTGACGACGGACAAAGCGACATCGGCCTCCAGCAACGCCACGCGCACTTCGCGCATAGCCTCGGTCACGTCGGCTTCGTTCAAAGACCCGCGTCCCTTAAGCCGGTCGAAAATGCCGGTTAATTTGCTGCTCAACCCGTCAAACATGCGTCGTCACATTCCTATCGAAAAAACCCCAAACGCCATCAGGTCTGTGCACGCAACGCGTGGACAGACCTTACGCCCTATCTTCGAGAGCGTATCCTCAAGCGACTAGCCTATAATCAAAGACTCTGCCGCAGCCAGATGGCGGGGATGCGCGTGATTACCAAGAAAGCCCCAAAATGTCAATTTTCTTGAAGAACGTCTTCATCCACGAACCTTCATAGCAAACAAACGCCATAATTTTGACCCGAATAAAGGTGTATATTTCCTAAGTATGATCTATCTTTTTCCCCTCAGCCCGTTCGCGCTTCGCTAGAAAAAAGGAGGCTTCCCATGAAATCCCTCAAAACCATCGCCCTCTGCGGCACAACTCTTTGGCTCGCGGCTTGCGCCAGCACCCCCATGGGGCCAACGGTTCGCGCCCTTCCGGCGCAAGGAAAGCCTTTCGAGCAGTTTCAGATCGAACAGGCAAGCTGCAAACAATACGCGGACGGAGAGGTTCGCGGTCAGGCAGAACAAGCCAACACAACAGGGCTCATTGAAGGCGTAGGAGGCACCGTCCTCGGCGCAGGTCTAGGCGCGGCTCTTGGCGGAGGCCACGGCGCAGCAGTCGGTGCAGGTCTCGGCGCAGTTGGCGGCACCGCCATCGGCGCCAGCACCTCAGGGCACGATCAACGCGGCATCCAGCAACAATACAACGACGCCTATATCCAATGCATGGTCGCCAAGGGCAACCCGATCGACCGTCCCGTCATTTACGCGCCCCAGCCGACGATAATCTATACCCAGCCACCCCAGCCGACGGTTATTTATGCGCCCCCGCCGTCAGAACCCCCGCATTATTACGGCAATTAACGGGACACGGCATTAAGCACACATCAATCGGGTACGTCTTATTGATGGGTGCAACCAATTGAGAAACATCGTTATTTTTACCTTAGGTCTTCGCACAAGACACTGACAAACAAGTCTCCGTCATGGTGATCGTTTTTAGCGAACGCTGGGGGGGGGAGTGCCATGTTTTTCAGGCTATTTTATGAAAAATTAACACCACCTCTTCTATCATGGGACCAGTAACACAAAGGGTTTTCCCCCATGACCGAGTCCTTCGATTTATCCGATCTTTTGTCAGCCGCAGGCGATATCGCCTACGACTGGGATTTGCGCGACGACACGATTGCTTGGTTCGGCACTTGCAACAAGATATTCGCTGCGGAAAACCCACCCCAAGATTCACAGGCTCTTTACCACGTCCTTCACCCTGATGACCGCCACATCGTCTTCGGCGGAGAAGCCAATGCCATCGACCGTCAATTTCGCATTCACAGCAAAGCGGGCAGCATTTTATGGGTACATGAGCGCGGCAAAAGCGAAAACGATGACGCCCGCCGCCCCCTTCGCCAACGCGGCGTATGGCGCATTATTGATCAACCGGCGCAGGGGATTTCCCACGCCGAAGCACAGCACCGCGACGGGTTGACGGGATGTTTTAAACGCCATGCCCTACAATCCCATTTGGCGCGTGCAATCGAAAACGCGAAAATGGCACGACGCGTCGGTTCTTATTTCGTGGTCGATATCGATAAAATGTCTTTCGTCAACGAAGCCGTCGGCACGGACGCGGGCGACAGCGTCTTGCGTAGTGTGGCGACCCGTCTCGCGCAAATTATACCGACCCGCGCCGTTTTGGGGCGCATCGGCGGCGACATTTTCGGCATTCTTCTGCCCGAGCCTTTGGGGAACGACCTGCAAATTCTTGCCGAACGCATCATCGACGATTTCCATAACGCGCCCCTGATCATCGCCAATGAGCCGCTGCACATCACAGTATCCATCGGCGGCGTGCGCGTCCCCACCGTCGCCAAAACCCCCAACGAAGCGATGATCTTTGCCGAACAAGCCTTGCACATGGCGCGGCAGCGCGGACGCAACACCTTTGTCGAATATATAGACAGCCCCGAACGGGCGCAGGAAAACCGCCAATTACTGGAACTGGGCGAACGCATCAAACGCGCCTTCAAAAACGACGGATTCCGCCTCGCCTACCAGCCGATCGTCGAAGCCTCGACGGGAACGCCCGTATGCTACGAAGCCTTGGTACGCATGTTCAGCGACGACGGCAAGCCTATCTCCGCCGCGCTTTTTGTGCCGATGATCGAGCAAATGGGGCTGGCAAGCGATCTGGACAAATTGGTGCTGGATATGGCTGTCCGCGCTATGGAAGCCGTTCCCACGCTGAATCTGGCGATCAATGTCTCCGGCTTTACGGCGTCGCAAGCCGATTGGCCGAGCCATATCAGGAAAGTTTTGGAACCGCGCCCCGATGTCGCGCGACGTCTGACCGTTGAGATTACGGAGACGGCAGCCCTCGCGGGTATCGGCGAGGCGAGGCGCTTTATCGACACGCTTAAGGAAGTCGGCTCGCGCGCCTCGCTCGACGATTTTGGCGCAGGCTCGACCTCGATCCGCTACCTGCGCGAACTCGGCCTGTCGATTATGAAAATCGACAAAGAATTGTTGAACGATCTTCTGACCAACCGTGAGCAGCAACATCTGGTTATGGTCCTGTTGGATCTTGCGCGAGGCCTTGGCATTCAAACCGTCGCCGAAGGCGTCGAAACAGCAGAAGTCGCCGCATGGTTCCGCAAAGCCAAAGTCGATTACATGCAAGGCTATTTCTTCGGCAAACCCTCGCTCGACCGCCCCGAAAGCGCGGAAGGCACCAAATTCGGCAGACAGTCTATAGTTGTGCCGATGGAAATGCCCGCAGCCCCTTAAGACTCCTCCTCGCCACTCTCCGTCGTTTCATCGGATTGGCCAGATTGCTTCAAATCCTTCGCCACTTCCGGCGCATGCAGGATAGCGCCGATGCGGTTCGCGGTTTCGAAACTCTCGTCGGCAATAAACTTCAGCTTAGGCACATGGCGCAAAGCAACCGCCTTGCCCACAGCGAAACGAAAGAATCCCGCCCCATCATTCATTGCCCGCACGATTTCCGTTACTTGTCGTCCGCCCAAAGGCATAACAAAGACGGTCGCGTTTTGAAGATCAGGGCTGATTTTGACCTCGGTCACAGTGACCGTCGGAGACTTCAACTCCCGTGGCCACGGCACATCCCCGCGCATCAAAACCGTCGCCAACGCATGACGGATTTCTTCTCCAACGCGAAGCTGTCTTTGAGTACGCATAGCCAATAATCCCAATGAAGTTTCGGGGAATATACCCCCATTCCGACGATCAATACCATATCGTCGTTGAAAACCAAGGAAAACGCGGTCTTCCCGTTTAAGGAGCCTTGCCCCCGCCGCCCTCGTTCGCCAACGCGCCATGTTCAACGGGCGCAGAGGCCGCAGAGCCAAGCGCAATCGGTTCCGCCGCACCGGAGGGTTGTGGCGCATTCCTTCCCGCGATTTCATCCCGATAGGCCTGCACCGTGACAGGATAACGATTCTGCGGCTCGACGTTGATCAATCGTCCGGGAGAAATGTCTTGCGCATGCGCATAGCACTGCGGATCGCCTAACGTGCTATAGCACCAGGACTCGTGTTCGGGAATTTGGCTTTGCGTATCGGCAGGCGGCGGCGATCCCGGGCGCGTCGCCATAATGATAGCCGCATCCGTCCCCATGATGATAGGGCCCGTACACCCACCAAGCGCCAAGCCCGCCAAGGTCAAAGATATCACTGCGTATTTCATAACCGAGAACCTTTCAAAAGCCCCCTCGCCCACAACAAACCTAAGGAGAACAGGGTTAAGGAATCGCTAAACCTGCGCAGACTCAACGAGCCATGTACTATCATGGGAGGGTAGCCTGTGCGAGGAGCATTTTATGTTCTCGCTGAATGCCTATCCGCCAAAACGCAGAGGAACAGCATCACTTCGGCGCGGTCGATGGAGACGCGGGGTTTTTCCTCTGCCAAAATCTCCAACCCCTCGATGGTGGGGTTGGGGAAGCCTTTTTGAAAACGCCCAATCCTTTTATGGAGAATCCGGACGGAACTTCGCCATCGTCAACCAGTTTTTGCGCCGCCGCCCTCATTTTGTCTTTGAACTCCACTGTGCCGCCAGTCATCACGCACTTGCCGCCCCAAGCTTGCGCTGCGTAACGAAGAGAGGCTTCAATCCCGTCTTCTCCTTCAAGGGTCACCTGCCCTTTCTTGACAATCACATAGGATGTTTCAGTATACTGGACCCGCCATGCCCTTCCGCTCGGTTCCGGCGTACAAGTATTCTGCCCAAAGATGTCCTGAAAGGCTTTGCGCTCTTTGGCGCTTAATCCGGGAAACGGCTCCGCTTCTAAAGTAGGCCTCCAAGAAGCACCCTTCTTCTTTGCTGAAGAATTATTGCTGTCGTCGCCTAACGTCCCCTCAGCGGGAGGGCAAGGCTCGCCACCCTCAGGAGGCGTATCGGTGTTCGGAAAATCCCCCTCAAGTGTTCCAGAGTCCTCCCCTGCCTTGGCAGCAGAGTCCTTCCCACCTACACGATACGCAACAGAGAAGCCCAAGGGGATGAGGGGGAGCAGGACGAGAGGAGCCCACCGAGGATACGTCGAGAAATTGTTATAGGATCGTACCTCGGCTAGCACCTCGGCCTCTGCTGCCGGAAAAAGTGTGTTTTCCAATTTAGCCAAGAATGAAGTGGGCGCTTTTGAAACGCGGGCTGTTATTGTTTTTTGGGCGAAAACAAACCCCCCTTTAATCGGGTTCGCTGTTTCTTTGCGATGGGGCGAACCGTACGTTTTTGTACTTGCAAGTTTCTCACTTGAGAGCTTGCTGGAATCACTGCCTTCCGTGCTTTCGGCAAAAAAGAATGAACCGGCGCTCTCTGAACCATTCTGATCCTGATGATCCAGAACCCCAGTTAAAAACCTGATTCGGTTCCTCCACCCCTCTCTTGATCCGGCGAACCTCTGCTTCTGCGCGAGTCTTTCACACCTCTCAGAGCAAAGCTTCAGCAACTCACGGGGATCGCCATGAGCCTGCTCAATCATTGCCTGCCCTCTATTCGTGCCACATAGAATGACGGTATGAAAAGCGAAAAGCCTAATCTTGGGCGGAAGGCGACTAATGTGGGCTACGTCCCAATAGTTTCTCTTGTAAATATTAGTCGCAGCGCTGAGGGTTAGATTACTAACCTGTTCGTCTGTAAGTCCATTGAAGTGACCTACGATACCAAACTTCGAGTAACCGTACCCATTATCATTCTTGACCAGACCAGGTCCTTCTAAGTGCAGCGCCACATAGGCAATGATTTTCCGGGAATCTGCATTAACGGCAGGAATATTACCAAAAGAGAAATGCTTTGCTTGATGGTGGCGTGCTGTACGATAGTGATGCGTTGTTCGATGATGATGCGTTGTCGAATAATGATGCCTTGCTCGATGATGATGCCTTGAGGCAAAGGCATCGGACGGTGCAACAGAATTTCCAAAAACGCTGAGCGCGGTCAGCGCAAACATTGCCCAAATACCGGAAGCGGAAAAATGTTTTTTCGTGCGCGCCATATCGGGCAACCGTTTCATAAATATCGTTCTTCCCCGCTCTCAAGGTCGAACAAAGAGTAACAAATTAGCGCCAGCATCCCTTAGCTTGCGTGACTAATATTGATTGTCGGATAACATAGTTGCGGAACGCTGGCTTGATTTCGGTCAAGCAACGAAATTATAGATAACACCCTAGCTTACCACCCTCTCTGGGGGAAGTCGCGTTAACCTTATTCGTAGTCTTACGCTCCCTTTTCATGGCAGTTTTGCGGGAATGAAAATTGACGCAAGGCCTGCAAATCGTTAATGTCCCCCCGCTGAACGCTGAATCTTAACCTCAAATCCCGTTTTATCATGCACCCCTATCGTACCCATACCTGTGGCGAACTCCGTTTCTCGCACAAAGACCAAATCGTCCGCCTTTCGGGCTGGGTGCACCGCAAACGCGACCACGGAAGCCTGCTTTTCATCGATTTGCGCGACCATTACGGCATGACGCAATGCGTGATCGACCGCTCCAGCCCCCTGTTGAGCGCCGTCGAAACGGTTAAAAACGAAAGCGTCGTCACGATCACAGGCAAAGTGGTGCAACGCCCCGACGACACCAAAAATGACCGCCTCCCTACAGGCGAGATCGAACTCGACATCACCGAATTCCTCGTCCAAAGCGCGGCAGAACCCCTGCCCCTTCAAGTCAACGCCGAACACGACACCGACACGGGCGAGGCCACGCGCCTAACCTACCGCTTCCTCGACCTGCGCCGCGAGGAAATGCAGAGCAACCTGAAACTCCGCTCCGATGTCATCGCCTCCCTGCGCCGCCGCATGTGGGCTGCAGGCTTCCGCGAATATCAAACGCCGATTTTGACATCCAGCAGCCCCGAAGGCGCACGCGACTTTCTGGTACCAAGCCGCATCCACCCTGGAAAATTCTACGCCCTGCCCCAAGCCCCGCAGCAGTTCAAACAGCTTCTAATGATCGCGGGCTATGACCGCTATTTCCAAATCGCGCCCTGCTTCCGCGACGAAGACGCGCGCGCCGACCGCAGCCCGGGAGAATTCTATCAGCTCGATTTCGAAATGAGCTATGTCACGCAAGACGATGTCTTCAACACCATCGAACCCGTCCTGCACGGCATCTTCGACGAATTCGGCGGGTTCAGGAAAGCAAAGAAGCCGACCGTCTCCTCCTATCCCTTTACGCGCATCCCCTATGACGAAGCGATGCTGAAATACGGCTCGGACAAGCCGGATTTGCGTAATCCATTGCTGATTACAGACGTAACAAGCGTCTTCCAACGCGCCGATGTCGAATTCCGCGCCTTCCGCGGCATCATTGACAAAGGCGGCGTCGTCCGCGCCATCCGCGCGCCCAAAGTTTTGGATAGGCCCCGCAGCTTCTTCGACAAACTGAACGATTGGGCAAAGGAACTCGGTGCGCCCGGCCTTGGCTACATCACCTTCGAAGCTGGAGCCGGCAAAGGCCCCATCGCCCGTTTCGTCGGCGCAGAAGCGCAAAAGGAACTTCGCGCCATCACAGGCTGCGAAGACGGCGATGCCGTTTTCTTTGTCTGCGACGAAACGCTCAAAGCCGCCAAGATGGCTGGCGCGGCACGCACAAAAATCGCGCAAGACATGGACATCATCGAAAAAGACGCCTTCCGCTTCTGCTGGATCGTCGATTTCCCGATGTTCGAATACGACGAAGAACACAAGAAGGTCGACTTCTGCCACAACCCCTTCTCCATGCCGCAAGGCGGGCTGAAAGCGTTGGAAGAGCAAGACCCGCTGACGATCAAAGCTTACCAGTACGACATCGTCTGCAACGGCATCGAACTTTCCTCAGGCGCTATCCGCAACCATCTTCCCGATGTTATGTATAAGGCGTTCTCCATCGCCGGATACAGCCGCGAAGATTTGGAATCCCGTTTCGGAGGCATGCTGTCGGCGCTGAAACTTGGCGCACCGCCGCATGGCGGTTCCGCACCCGGCATCGACCGCATCGTCATGTTGTTGGCGGACGAACCCAACATCCGCGAAATCATCGCCTTCCCCCTGAACCAACAAGCGGAAGATTTGATGATGCAAGCCCCCAACATCGTCCCGCCGGAACGCCTGCAAGAACTCCACATCCGCTTGGCGCTTCCGGTCAAAAAGGGATAGGAAGATCGGCATACAGGGTTGTGCGTGGCCGTAGCTATTTCTTGCAATTTCCGGTTAACGCACCTACCCTTGTCTTCTCCTTCCTATCTCTTTTCCCAACTTCGGAACGTTTTGGTTTTCACAAAGGTGAAATCAGGTGAATTCCCAATGTTAAACGTTCCATGGCAAATCGCTCCACTGCCGGAAAACGAGTCGGAACGACTCGCCGAGCTGCACAACTACCAGATTCTCGACACCGAACCTGAGCTTGTCTTCGACCGTTTGGTACGTATGGCGGCGCGGCATTTCAAAACGCCTATCGCGCTTGTGTCCTTGGTTGATCAAGATCGGCAATGGTTTAAAGCGAGGCATGGCGTGGCCGTTGAGGGAACGGAACGAAGCATCGCTTTTTGCGCGCATGCGATCCTGCAAGACGAGGTTCTGGTCGTCCCCAACGCCACCACCGACCCCCGTTTCTCAGGCAATCCGCTGGTCGCGGGAGATACCGCCTTCCGCTTCTATGCCGGAGCGCCACTGACAAGCAAAAACGGTTACAAGCTCGGGGTTCTCTGCGTTATCGACCATGTGCCGCGCCCCGATTTTTCCGAAGAACAGAAACAGGAATTGGAAGAGCTCGCGGCGATCGTCATCGACGAAATGGAATTGCGCCTTTCCATGCGGCGCGCACGGCAGGATTTGGACGCTTTGAAGAGCACGCAAAAAGAACTGGAAGAAGCGCGCCAAAAAGCTGAGCGCTCCACGCAAGAGAAATCCCAATTCGTCGCCACCATAAGCCACGAATTGCGCACGCCGATGAACGGCATCCTTGGCATGGCTTACCTTCTGGGCGATACGCCCCTTGACGCCCTTCAGCGCGAATATATCGACACGATCAACCACTCCGCCCAAAACCTTTTGCTGCTTATCAACGACGTTTTGGACTTGTCCAAGATCGAAGCGGGCGAATTGATCCTTGACCGAAAACGCTTCGACATCAAAAACAGCTTTATCCAAAACGTTAAACTGCTGAAGCCGCTCGCCAACAAAAAAAGCAATATGCTGCTTTACACTGTCGAATCCTCCGTGCCGGAGGTCATTGTCGGAGATCCGGGGCACTTTGCCCAGATCGTCACCAACCTTGTCGGAAACGCCGTCAAATTCACGGAAAATGGCACGGTCGAAGCGTTACTGCGCTATGACGACGTCAATAATACTATCCGTTGCGACATTAAGGATACGGGCATAGGTATTCCCGCCGATAAACATGAGGCCATTTTCGAAAAGTTCACTCAGGGCGACGCCTCTATCACAGAAAAATATGGCGGCACAGGCCTTGGGCTTTCTATCACGAAACAATTGGTTGTCATGCTTGGCGGGACCATCGGCTTTGACAGCACCGAAAAGGTCGGTTCGCATTTTTGGTTTACGCTGCCGGTCACGTTGCCCGAAGAAGGTGTTTTGCCAAGTCCAAACAAGATCGCGAAGGAAACCACGGCGGACCGCGTCGAGGCCCGCGAAGCCTATGTGCTTGTCGCAGAAGATCACCCGATTAATCAGCTTTTCCTCGTGGCCCTGCTCAAGAAATTCGGATTCACAAAAATCGACGTGGCGGAAAACGGCGTTGAAGTGATGGAAACCATCATGCGCAACACCTATGGGTACAAAGGCAGACCCTACGACGCGATTTTCATGGACTGTATGATGCCGGAACAAGACGGCTATGAAACGACCCGCATGATCCGCGACCAAGAACAACAAATGGGCACGGGCGCGCGCGTACCCATTATCGCCATGACCGCCAATGCGCTGGCAGGCGACCGCGAAACCTGTTTCGAAGCGGGCATGGACGAATATCTCAGCAAGCCCCTGCAACCCGACAAGGTCAAAGAAATCATCGCGCAGTGGTTCGTTTTTCCGGCGGAAATATCCGCCGCCCTGCCGAACGCCGTCCCCGCCGAAGACGCCCCCTTGCCAGTGGATCTGAGTCGTTTGCAAATCGTGGCAGACACGGTTGAGGAACAAGCCGTTCTTCTGGACTTCTTCTTCAAGCTAACGAAAGAAATTGTCTCCATCATGGAAGACGCGCGTCGAGGCGAAGAATTCACGCAATGGAAAAACGCGGCACATAAACTCAAAGGCGCGGCGGGCAATATGGGAATGACCGCACTGGAAAACATTTGCCGCGAATCCGAAAAAGCCGCCAACATGACTTACAGCAACCGTAGCGCCCTCCTGCGCCAGCTCAAAGACGAGGTCGCCCGCGTCAAAGCCTACATTGCCGAACAAAACCCCGCGTTGTTAATGTCGGAGATCGCCCTTCCTAATAATCCGGACCATACCCCCTAAGCCAGAGCTTACAAAAATACCGGAAATGATAAGTTCAGACTTATCAAACAAGCCCCATAAACACGCCACGGCTTATACGATCCCAACCCCACCGCCTTGAGCGAAGAGGACGGGAGCGTCAGGGGTTCCTCGCGCCCCGTCTGAAAAATCTCTTAAAATCAGTTAACGAATTATAAACCTGCGCAATGCAGATTAGTTAACAAGTCTGTCCGCAGAAGAGGGCCAGACACCTTTTTGAGTGCGGTTTTGTCTTTTTATAAGAGGCTTTCGAGTGGCACGTCATATGAAGCAATGGATGGTCGCCTTGGCTTTTGCGCTGGGCCTTGCCGCGTGTTCGGCCTCCGATGTCCCTCTTGCAAAATCCGCCGCGGGACGCGACCCGACCCTTGCCGAGGTACCCAACCAAGACGAAACCGTCCGTGGCGACGCCGATCCCGCCATCGTGACGCTCGACCTCAAATCCGGCTTACACGAGCATCGCCTGAGAGCGGCAGACGAACTGCCCGGCAACATCCTTATCCCGACCACAAATCTGAACGCGGTGCCGATTACCGCCGCGCTGCAAGCGGTTCTTTCCGGAACCGACGTGTCATTGTCGTGGAATACGGGGACGTTTGGCACAAGGCTTGTCACCGTCATGAATCTGAGCGGACCTTTGCCCAAAGTGGTCGAAAAAGTCTGCGCCGCCGCCAAAGTTTTTTGTAATTATCATCACGGTTCGATCGAGTTGTCGGACAAAGAAACCTTCGTCGTCAGCCTGCCCCCCGTCGTACGCGCGATCAGCAGCAGTTCGTCGGGTTCCGCCTCTTCTGGCAGCACAAACAGTATGGTCGAGGCTATTAACGAGCTGCTTGGCGGAGAAAAAGCCACGGTCGACGACCAAGGCGGGAATATCGTTTATACCGCCACCGTCGAAGCCGAAGACCGCGTTTCGCAATATCTGGCAGAATTGCGCACGGGGCGTCCCTTGATCGTTTTGCAGATGTATATTTGGGAAGTGACGCTGACCCGGGAAAACTCGCAGGGTATTAACTGGACAGCGCTTAGCAACTCCACGCTTATCAACAACCTTAACCTCAAGAACAACCTGACCTCTGCGGCAACGACGGCGGGAAGCGTCAGCCTTGGCGCGGTAACCTCGGGCATTATCTCGGCTAACGCCGTTGCCTCTTTCCTCGCCACCAAGGGACGCGTCCAGACGATCAGCAACCCGCAAATCACCTTTGTGTCAGGCTCGACGGCGCAGCTCAAAGTCGGCGGCACCCAGCGTTATATCTCACAGGTGGGCACCTTAACGACCAGCAACGTCAGCGGCACCACCAGCGGCACCGCCGGCAATTCCAGCACCAACACGGTCAGCACCGACAGCATCGATACCGGTCTGACCATTAGTGTCGTAGGCAGTTACGAGAACGGCGTGGTGTTTGCCAACCTTGATCTGTCGCTGAAAAACCTTGTCAGCCTTAACCCGACGAACAGCGGCGGCGGCACAATCGATTTGCCGCAAACGACGGACGAAAAAATGAATACTGCGTTGCGCGTACGTCCGGGCGACAGTCTGGTTCTTGCAGGATTGGTGTCTTCCAGCGATACGGGGGCCAGCCAGGGATTGCCTGTGAGCAGCGACAGCTCGATCCCCCTGTTCGGCGACGAGCAGCGCAACAATCACGAACTTGTCATGATCGTCAAACCCTCGATCGTCTTGTTTTCGGACAAATCCGAGGCTGAGGAAGCTAAAAAGAAGGAAACAGCCAAGCCTTTGCCCAACGCCGTCGTCATCGACAAAGACGGATCGCGGCCTTTTGTTTTGCCGCAACCCCAACCGGTCATCGCGGTCACCTCCGCGCCTGCGTCGGAACTTATGCAGACCGATCTTCGCGCGTCTTCAATGCAGAATACGCCGATTGCGCCCGGCGATGACAGCGCACCAGTCGATAAGAAGTTGATGCAGCGCGGCTTCTCGCATGCCTTCGACCAGCTCTTGAAGCCTCCCGGCTCTCTTTCCTCGGAAGGGGGTAATTTGTGAACCGTCCTCTCCCCCTATTGCGGGTGTTGAGCCTCGCGGCTCTAGTAAGCGTGAGCCATGTAAGCGCAGTTCTGGCGCGTGACGCCGCTTTTCTGAATCCTGGGTCTTCTTCGTCCGGAGGCATCAGCGAAGAAGCGATCAGAGTCGATCCCAAGGCGGAAATCGAGGTCGGCGAAACGACGGCCAATGTCGCCAAGCGCATTTCTATTTTCTTTGTCAACCAGACCAATATGGCGGTCAAGATCGAAAAGGTCACCCTTAACAGCGACTCCGATGTCGCAGCCGAAGCGACAGCCAACGATTGTGTTAAACAAGGCAGCATCGGGCCATTAAGCCGCTGCAGCGTTGAAATTTCTGTCACGCCGACAAGCGCGGGTGCGTGGAGCGTCGATGTGCTGATGACGCATAATGGAGCGGGACGCATCACGCGTGCGCGGCTGACCGGAAAAACGTCGGGCAATAGTGCAAGCGAAAGCAAAAGCACGGGGCTTGCTGTCAACGCCAAGGAAATTAAGCCAGTCGAATTCGGCGCGGTGGAGGTCGGCAGCGGTAAAATTGTGCGTTCAACGCTTATGGTCAACGATAGCGCAGAACCTATTACAATTTTCGCCATCGACGTGATCGAGGCTGATAACGGACTGCAACGGCTTGAACAAGGCTGCGCCGTCGATATGGAACTCGCACCGGGCGCGTCGTGCCCCGTGACTCTCCTGTGGGTTCCGAAAGCGGGAGGGCCGATTTCCACCGACCTTATCATTCGCCATAGCGGCAAGCTCGGATTCGCCGTCATCCCCGTACGCGGAGAGGCCAAAGGCGCTGCTTCGGGCGGTTTTGAAGGATCAAAAACGGTGGATAAAGACAAGGACAGAAAAGGAGCCATCCCCCTGCCCCCCTCCCCCCAAGATATAGAAAAAGAAGTCGCAAGCAGAATAGCGCCCATTTCCGAAGCCGTCTTAAGCGGCGGTTCAGGGTCGGGCAGCGGGCGGCGCGGTTCGTCCTCGGGCAGCAGCGGCGACGGTGACCTGCATCTGATCGGCACGATCGGCGACCGTGCCCTTTTTCTGTTGCCGAGCGGCGAGACGTCGGTTGTCGCTATAGGTAACGAAATCGAAGTACGGAGCGGAACGGCTAAACTGGCCTCTGTCGGTACACGTTCCGCCGATATCATTATTGGCGGCAAGAAAAGAACGATACCGCTTGAAGCTGCTTCTTCGCTGGTTGCCAAAGCGACCGAGGAAGCGCAGCAAGAAGAGGCGGCGCAACAGAAAAACGCTTCAGCGCCCGGCGGGGGCCTTAAGAAATGAGCGATCCCGCCCCCGTTGACTCCCTGCGCGCCCAAGCCGAAGCGCTCCATATCAAACCAAAACATTATGAACTTGCCCTAGCCGAACAAGCGATGCGCCGCGCGAACGGTCGATTGATGTCGATCGACGAAATTTTGTATCGTAACGGCTTCGCCTCCGGCTCACGCGATGCGGCAAAAAGCAAGAGCGGCGGCAACGAAGACATGACGATGCAGGCTTTGCGCCTTTATGTGCCGTCGGCCACGCAAGCGGCGATGGGGCTGTGCTTGCTGGAGTTGCGTCAAGGTGTTTTGCGTATCGCGGTCGGCGACCGCGTCGATGACGCTGATCTGTTGCACATTTCCCAATCGCTGGCGCGCGCCGACCACAAGGTCGAAAGTGTCGAAATCGAACCGTGGGACCGCGCGGAGCTGGCGCGCCTGATGCGCGAACAAAGCGAGATGGCGGGCGACCGTTTGTTGCGTATTCTGGCCGGACTGGCGCGCGACCCCGACGACGCGATGCTGGTTGAACAAGCCGTGCACGATATTCTGGCCGAAGCCTTGCAAAGCCGCACGTCGGATATCCATTTGTCATTAAAGGAAGAAGACGCGCGGTGCTGGATCCGTTACCGCGTCGACGGCGATCTTGTGTATAAACATCTGGTGCCGCATCGCGTCATGGCGCCGATTGTCACCCGCATCAAAACCGACGCCAAGATGGACGCGGCAGACCGCCAGCATCCGCAAGACGGGCGTTTGGCATTCGAATGGCAAGGACGCATGATCGACGTTCGCTGCGCCGCCTTGCCGGTGGCGCCTGCGGGCGAAAAACTAACCCTTCGTTTGCTTGATCGAGAAAACTTACGCACCTTCGATGAACTGTTTTTACACGCGCCGGTCGTCGCCGACCGTGTGCGCAAAGCCATCCATGGTCATACCAAGGACGGCGGACTGATCGTCGTTAGCGGCCCGACAGGTTCGGGAAAATCAACCACGCTTTACGGGATTATTCAGGATATCGACCGCGCCTCTCGCGCCGTGTATTCGGTCGAAGCGCCTGTCGAATACGACATGCCGCTGGTCGATCAAACCTCCGTGACGGATAATTCTACTAATTCCATCGCCGATATTATCCGCGCCCTGATGCGGCACGATCCCGACGTCATCATCGTCGGCGAAATGCGCGACGGCGATACGGTCGAAGCGGCGCTACGCGCGACCGAATCGGGACATATCGTCATCACGACCGTCCACTCGGTCGATGCCTTGCACACGCTGGATCGTATCGACGGCTTTCTCAGCTCCGCCTACCGCACAAGCGGTCTCTACATCTTGGGTCACGCGCTGGTCGCCAGCCTTTCCCAACGCCTTGTCAAAACGGTTTGCCCCGCCTGCCACGAAATCGCCAGAGCCTCGGTGGTTTTCGACAGCGTCGAACGGTGCGGAGAAATAGGCATAGCGCCGGACGCGCCTTTGGCGCTGGCGCACGGCGAAGGATGTGATCTTTGTGGGCATAGCGGATTTCTGGGCCGTACTTTGGCTTTGGAAGCGATGTTCCCGCCCGAAGATCAGGCAAGCCGCCGTGCGATTACGGAAATGATGGTGTCCAACGTTTCGTCTTCGATCGTCGATGTGCCAGGCACCATTTATATGCCGCGGCGACAATCGATCGTGGATCTGATCCGACGCAACGCCATCGACGCCAATATGGGCGCGGCGATGCTGATTGAAGAAGCGGCCTCGACGACGCACGGCAGAGGGTAGAAAAGCATGAAGCTTTTTCACGCCAAATACGCCCAAATGCGACAAGGCGCGGTCAATGTCATGGAAGAAGATTTTTATCTTCCCGACCAGCACGCTGTGCGTCGCCAATTGCGCAATAACGGCTTCTATCCCATAACGATCAACGAACAGAAGCCGGCCCTTTTTGAATGGGCCGATGTTCGTTCGCGTGCCTGGCAAATTCAGCTCTTGCGCGCCTTGCGTTTTCAGGGCGCTACCGCTTCCGCCGGCACGGCGCTTTTGAACATTATCGAAGGCGAAAGCGACGCCAAGCGACGGTTGGCTTTTTTGCCAACGCGCACGGTGTTGAAAGGTGGCGGTTCTTTTTCGGAAGCCTTGCGCGCCCTGCGGCTTCTCGATGCGGCGACAATGGCGATCATTACGGCAGGCGAACGCGCGGGCGATTTGAAAGGCGTTATTCAGCACGCCATCGAACATACCGAGGAAAAAGGCAAACAAACAAAAATCATCCTTACGGCGCTTAGCTGGCTGTCGTTCGACATCGTCAATATCGTCGGCACGATTTGGGGCGCTCAATTCGGTTTTATTCCCTATTTGAAAAGCCAAGGCACGAAAACGACCGATGCTGAGTCGGTTGATCGGTTCAATCACGCGATCACACTTGCGACATGGGTTAACATGACCCTGCTGGTCGTGATTACCTCGCTGATCGTCGGAGGCGCAATTTTTGTCGCGCTTTATTGGTTTAACCGGCAAAAACCGGATCACTATACGTCCAAAATACTGATGAAAGCGCCGATTATGTCTTCCTATCTGCGTAATATCAGCATGAAGGAAAGCAGCAAGCTGATGCAGCGCCTGTTAAACGGCAAAGTGCCTTTGGCCGACGCGCTCGACATCATTATCGAAAGCGTGAATGAGCCCTCCTGCCGCCTTTATTGGTCGGAAAGCAAAAGCCGCATTATGGCGGGCGTCGACCCTTCCCGCGCCCTGTCGCGATGGCCCCTAATGAAGGGCGAGCGAGATCAGATCATGACCATTCAGTCCGTCGATCAATTGGCGGAGGTCTACGCGGCGATTGCCGAAGAGCGTGGACTTATGGCAAAGTCGGATCAGAGGCGGTTGGCCATTCTCGGCATCATCATGATGATGACTCTGGCGGGCGCCACGGTTTTGATGATGGTCTATCTGTTGATGGTTCAGAATCAAAGCTTCCTCGATAGTCTCAAAGGGCTGCGGTCATAAACATGGGCATCGGCGAACACATCAAGAAAGCGAGCCACACATTCAGGCAATCGCTAGGCCGGAAAGAGGAAGTCGGCAGCGCCCAATCTGCGTCCGGCGACATCGCTTCCGAATCGTCCTCATCCCTGCTCCAAGCCCTGACGGGGCCTGTCGGCGATATTGGGGAATTCTACTTCCCGCCCGATCTTATCGGCGGCATCTGTCCCCGCGTTGCCGGCAAGGAAGAGGAAATCGTCTGGAACGCCGCAGCGGAAGCCTGCGACAGCGAACGCGTTCATGTCGTCTGGCAATCGTTCGGAAATTGCATCTGGTATCTAGCGGTAAGATCGGCAGATCTCGCCTCGCATATCAATTCATGGTGTCCTTTGGCGGCCCTGTTGCCGACGGCGAGGGACGCAGAAAACCTTCCCCTATGTTATACCTATTTCGGCGAAGAAATGGCCGTTCTGATGGTCGTGACGGTGGAAGAGCTTCATATCTTCCGCGGCACAGCCGCCGTCGTCAGAGCCAAGGCGGAGCGCACCGTGCGCGAGTTGGGCGACAAGGCCCGCACCATCAATGTCGATTTGTTCCGCATCGGGCAGATGACCCCCGTGCCTTGGTATTCGGCCTCGTTGTTTGAAGATCGCGCACGTCGCATTCTGTCGACAGTTTCTGTGCTCGCGTCCCTGCTGATTGTCGGCATGTCGTTTCTTGTCTGGTTGTCGGCAAGCATGGCGATGATCGCGGCGCGGCACGACCTTGCCTCCGCGCTTGAGCACACCCAAGTCAAGACGATGACGCTTTTGCGTAACGCGGAGGGCTTACGTTCCAGCCCGTTGCGAGAGCAAATCTCGAAATTTCTGAACGTCAACGATGGTCTGTTGTCGCTCAACGGTTTTCTCACCGTCTACGACATCAAGGAACAGACGACACGATGGCGCGCCATCGTGCCGCCCAGCGCTACGGCTGATCGCATTTCTGCCATGGGAGGCAAGAACATCGAATCGAACGATCAGGGGGTGGTGATCGGCAATGATGCCGAGATCGAATACGAAGCGAGCAAGGAGAAGCGATAATGCCCCTAGACGCCAAACCTTTGATCCAAGCTTTTTCTCCGCGGCTGATGGCGAGGGCGCTCGCTAGCCTTGATAAATCCACCGCCATCGTTATCAGCGCGTGTTGGCTGGCGGCTCTTGTGACCTTAATTCTGGCTGTTTTCGCCGTTCATGGCGCCGTTTCTTCGAAAAACGCGGCGGCAGAAGCCATTTCTGCCGAGCCCGTGTTGCCAGTATCGACAAACACGCCCATAGGCCCACGCGAGCTTCAGCTTATTTCTGATCGACTTCAGCACCAATTTCCTGACATCAAGATTGAGGCCGGAGCGGCGCAGGCCCTCTCCATCAAAAGCGATGACGGCGCAAAGTTCCATCAATGGATTACGGCGCTTAGCTATATCGATACAATGGCGCCTCAATTTCACTGGACGCTCCGCGATTTTTGCGTAGGAGCCTGCGGGGGACAAACGCTGATGAAGGCCACGGTGACGGGACAGAAAATGGTGTTTTCTTTGCCACAGCATTAGAGCGAATCGTTATGTCGCTGGGCTTGCGATAGCGATCTTGCCCTTGACTTTAGAGGCGGAAAAAGGTTCCATAGGGCGAATCGTGCGATCAATGATACGAAGCTTAACTCTGTTAATGGAGATATAATGATGACTGTGTTTCAGGCGAAGGACGGGCGGCTAAGCTCGAACGCAGGTATTGCGATTGGACCAATCCTTTTTATCATCGCCATTCTCGCCATTCTCGCCGCCGCGATCGCAGCAGGCAGCGGCAGCTTTACCGGTGGCACGGCAACCGAAAGCGATAAGACGAAATCATCGGCCTTGGTTCAGATCGGTGAAAACCTGAAAATCGGTATGGACCGCATAACTATGGAAGGCGGGCTTATTCCAACCGCTGTCGATACAGCGACAGGCAACACAGCGTTAAGCAACGCACTGTTTTCTCCGATAGGCGGTGGCATTGCCCCACCATCGGTTGGCATGGCCAACAATCCAAAATACGACAAATGGTACTTCCCTCAGGGTCTGGTCAAAGGTTTTGGCACTGGCGGGTCGAATAACAATGTGCTCGCTGTTTTGCCCGTGTCGGCTGGCGTATGTCAGGAAATCAATAATAGGGTATTAGGCGCGGCGACACTGCCTACAACGGAGCAAATGGGCAACTTCCTAGCGAATACTGTTACCGGCAGCGCCAACTGGCCCACGACCCCGAACTTAGTCGGCGTTGCGACGGGATGCGTACTCAACACCGATGCCCCTCTTGGCTCGGGATGCCCCGCCTGTACCGCTGGCCCGACATCGCAGTATTTCTACTATCAAGTTCTTGCCGTTCAGTAAGGGCTACCCTGACCGCTGGTCTTCATGATCAGCGGTCAGCCTTTGTTTTTATTCCAGTTTTCGAGCCACAGGCTGAAATCTGATGCCGCCATCGGGCGCCCCATAAAGAACCCCTGCCCAAAGTCACACCCCTTTTCGCGCAGCATGTCCCAAGCGCGCTGATCTTCAATGCCTTCAGCGATCACTTTTAGACCGAGATTGTGTCCCAGATCGATGATCGAATTCACGATGACCGCGCAATCTTTGCTATTCGCCATATCGGTGACGAAGCTTTTGTCGATCTTCAATTCGCTGAAGGGCATGCGCTGAAGCTCGCGCAGCGAAGAATGACCCGTTCCGAAATCGTCGATTGAAACGCCGATGTTGCGAAGACGCATACGCAACAAAACATCCATCGTGCGCGTGACGTCGCGCATGGCCTCAGTTTCCGTAACTTCGAGAATCAACATTTCCTGCGGCAAGGACTGCTGCTTGCACATTTCCGCTATTTTGTCCGGAAGGGCAAGATCAAGAAGCGTGGATGCCGTCACATTCATAGATACGGTCAGCCTCTCTCCCCCCTGATGCCAAACGGAGGCTTGCTGAACCGCGGTCTTGATGACGAGATCGGTCAAGGCCTGCATCAAGCCGTCGCTGGTGATCTGTTCCAAAAACTCGTCGGGCAAAAGAACGCCACGCTCCGGATGCAGCCACCGCGCTAAAGCCTCAACGCCCTTTACGCGGCGCGAGGCGAGATCGATGACCGGCTGATAATAAAGTTTGATTTCCCCCGACGCGATGGCCTGCGCACGCGCCTCGGCCCCATCCGCCTTACCGCTCAAGATTACCGAGTCGAAAAAACCGTTAAGCGTCTGGATGCCAAGCGGCTTTTCCAGCGCAGCAACGACATCGAGACCGTGCGCGCTACCCAAACGGCGCGCACTGTTCAGAACGCGCGTATCGCTTCCGCTAATCAGGCACAATTTGGCGTTTTTTGCTTTTTCGGACAGCAGACGCAGAAGCTCGACGCCATCAATGCCGGGCATCATCAAGTCCATCATGATGACATCCGGCGTGAAGTCAGTCAAAATTTGCTGCACCGCTTCCGCGTTACAGGTCGAGCGCGCATCAAGGCCGCGCCGAGTACCAACTTCGGCGATCAAATCGCAGATATCTTCTTCGTCGTCGATAATCAGCAAACGCATGTCGCCATCCATTCGTCACTTGTTAGCCGCATTTTTCAATAACTCGCTCAAGGCGCGACGAATATCCTTGAGACGATAAGGCTTTTCAACAACAGGAACGACATGGCTGTTCAGGAAATCCTGAACATGAGAGGATAGAGTATCTCCTGTCACATAAATAATCCTGTTTAGATACGAAGGCAACTCGCGTTGCAGTGCGTCATAAAGGGCGGGGCCGTCCATAACCGGCATGCGCAAATCGCTGATAATCGCATCGAACTTACGTTTGCGAAGCTTATCCATCGCTATGGCCCCGTTGATAGCGATATCAATGGAGTGCCCTTCTGGTTCCAGCAAGTCGGCAAGAGTCTGGGCCAGTTCGACTTCGTCATCAACCAGCAATAAATTGAGCGGCGCAATCACGCCGGAATCCACGTCCTTCTCTGCGTCCTTGTCCGAAAGAACCTGTTCCGAGAACGGGAATCTGGCGGTAAACGTAGCCCCTCCCCCTTCCGTATCGCTTAACGACAATTCGCCGCCATGCGCCGCAACGATATTAAGACACAGAGCAAGCCCGACCCCCGTCCCCCCCTTGCCGCTTTTGGTCGTAAAAAACGGCTCGAACACGCGCAAGCGGATATCCGGCGGAACGCCCGGCCCCGTATCGGCAACGCTTAACAAAACAGCGCCGTTGGCATCGCTGCCGCTTGATACCGTGATGCGATGCAGCCCCTTCCACCCATCCAAAGCCTGCGCGGCGTTTAGAATCAGGTTAGTGACCACCTGAGTCAATTGATCCTCGTCGCCGATAATGTTGCTAACGTGAGGGTCAAGCGACGACTGAATATCGATCTCGTTGGTTTTTAGCTGATAGCCAAGCAATTCCAGCGAAGAACGAATGATTTGATTGAGATCGACCTGTTTGCGCTCTGGCGGTTTGCGCCGCGCAAGGGCGAGGAAACTTTTGACAATTCTTGAGCAACGGTCGGCGGCTTTAAAGATTTTCTCGGCGCGTGAAGCAACCTTGGCTTCGGGCGCTCCCTCCATTAACAGGGTCGCCTGACCGACGACAACCGACAAAGGATTGTTCAACTCATGAGCCACGCCCGCCAGCAATCCGCCGAGCGCTGCCATTTTTTCGCTTTGCTGCAGGGCCTCTTGCTGTTGAGCGATTTGCGTCTCGGCTTTCTTGCGCTCGGTCAAATCGTAAATCCCCATGACCATCGCGTCTTCGTCTTGATAGGTGATGCGCCGCGCGGAAACCGCCGCCGCGATGGCGACTCCGTCGCCACGAATGAATTCCGCCTCCATTAAATCTACGGGCTTGTCTAAAACGATAGCCTTCAAGATACGCAAGCGTGTCGGCGGATCGGGGAGAAAGCGCTCAAGAAACTCTTTTTGCATATCTTCGTGTTTCATGCCGAGAAGCTGTTCGGCCCCGGGAGTCGCATAGAAAATCGCGTTGGTGCCAAGACTAACGATCAGAACAGGCACGGGATGGGCTTCGATAATGCTGCGAAAACGCGCCTCGCTGGCGAGCAAGGCAAATTCGCCCTTCTTGCGCTCGGTAATGTCGCTGGTTGACCCGACCAAGCGCATGACCTTTTGGGTCGTCCTGTCGCGCACAGCGACGGCTTTGGAGTGCAGCCACCGTCGCTCTCCGTTCATCTGTTCGATGCAGTATTCGACGTTTAGCGTATTGGCCTTGGCGTTACGGCGGAAGCGGCGGACGGTATCGGTCACAAGCCGACGATAAGGGGGCTGTATCATTCTGACCCATCGTTTTAGCCCGTCAGCGCCGTTGACGATGCGGACGCCGAGGATCTTGCGGAATTGGTCGGAAAAGAAAATCTCGCCCGTTAGCAAATTCCAATCGAACAGCCCTTCGTTGGCGCCCCGCGTTGCCAGCGCGAACCGCTCATTGCTGATCGCCAGTGCTTTTTCTTTTTCGTCCTGCCGCGCGGCGAACTGACCGGCGATGACGATGGCGAACATCATGGCGGAAAGGGCAAAAGAAATATTGGTGGTGTTATGCACCTCAGCCATCGTTTTCAGAAAACCAAGGATATAGGCTGGCTCCGCGAGAATGCCGCCCAAGGAACACAGGAAGGCGACAATATGGACCACGCTTCCGCTTGTGCCGTTGCGAACGCCCGAAAGACCCGCGATGATGATGGTAGACATAGTAATCGTCCCGATCACGGACATCACGAGATAGATCAACGTGTGGTCAATCACCGAGTAAATCAGGATGAGCATCAGCAGGATGCCGATGATAATAAAAGGGATTTTGTAGGCGGGGCTGTTGATGTCGAGTTCGAGAAAGTAATAGGTGAAGAACAGTGCGAATATCCACGAAGCGATAAAGCTAAGATTAGTAATAAATTCGCGCCCCAACGGGTCGTAAATCCCAATCTTGTTCATCAGTAATTCGCTGGTGCTGAATATGTTCACACATATGCAAAAAAGAAAGATGATCAAAAAGACCTGTCCGCGATCGCGCATAACGACCCAGATGAAGAACAGATAAGCGGCGGCCGATAAAACGACGCCGATCAAAAGACCGAAGAACAAGACGGCCATTTGGTCTTTTTCCGGCGCCGTCGTGACGAAAACGTCGGCGAGGGCGAGCCCTGGCAAGACGGCGAGCAAAGCTACGCCCCACGCGACTCGGCGAAAACGACTCAGCATGAGGAAAAGGAAGTTTGCCACAGGTGCCTAAAAGATTTGTGCGGTGCCACATTTGAAGGTCAGAGCCATCGAGTATGGGTTAAAAATTTTTAACTTTTGGTTGATTTTATCCCGTCGAGCCTAAATAAAGTATGGGTCGGGGGGGTCGGCAGTCGGGATTCGGGAAGATTTTTCTTCCCCTGTGCCGAGAGCCACCCCCCTTAGTCACCACCCCAACCCCCTTTATGGCACCATGAGCAAATCAAATAAGCGTGTTACCGACGAAGAAGCCTTGGCCTTTCATGCGCAAGGCCGCCCTGGAAAGCTCCAGATTACGGCGACCAAGCCCTTGGTAACACAGAGGGACTTGTCTCTGGCCTATACGCCTGGCGTCGCTGCGCCTTGCCTGCGGATCGAGCAAAACCCCGATCTGGCCTATGACTACACGGCAAGGGGCAATCTGGTGGCGATCATCTCGAACGGGACAGCGGTGCTGGGGCTCGGCGATTTGGGCGCGTTGGCATCTAAGCCCGTCATGGAAGGAAAAGCGGTTCTTTTCAAGCGCTTTGCCGACGTGGATGGTATCGATCTAGAGGTCGACACCAGAAATGTGGATGATTTCGTCAACTGCGTGCGCTTTTTGGGCCCGTCCTTCGGCGGAATCAATCTTGAGGACATCAAAGCGCCCGATTGCTTCATCATTGAGCAAAGATTACGCGAAATCATGGACATCCCCGTATTCCATGACGATCAGCACGGCACAGCGATTATTGCTGCCGCAGGCCTGATTAACGCGCTCGACCTGACCGGACGCAAGATCAAGACTGTCAAAATGGTGGTTAACGGTGCCGGAGCCGCCGCTATCGCTTGCGTTAGTTTATTCAAGGCTTTGGGCGTGCCTCATGCCAATGTAACGATGTGCGACACCAAGGGCACTATTTATAAGGGCCGCACCGAAGGCATGAACCAATGGAAATCGGCACATGCAGTCGAAACCTCGGCGCGAACCTTGACCGAAGCTTTGAAAGGCGCAGATATTTTTGTTGGCCTTTCCGCCAAGGGTTCTTTGACACAAGAGATGATTAAGGGCATGGCGAAGAAGCCGATCATCTTTGCGATGGCCAACCCTGATCCTGAAATTACGCCTGAGGAAGTTCATGCCGTGCGTCCCGACGCCGTCGTGGCGACGGGACGGTCGGATTATCCCAACCAAATCAACAATGTTCTGGGATTCCCTTACATCTTCCGCGGGGCATTGGATGTCCGCGCTTCGTCCGTGAATGACGAGATGAAACTGGCTGCCGCGCATGCATTAGCAGCGTTGGCGCGCGAAGACGTGCCTGACGAAGTCGCAGCAGCCTATGGCGGCAAGCGTCTGCGTTATGGCCCCGAATATATCATTCCTGCCCCCTTCGATCCGCGCCTGATTGTGCGTATTCCCGTGGCCGTCGCCGAAGCGGCGATGGAATCGGGCGTGGCACGCAAACCGATCAAGGATATGGAAGCCTATCGCCGTACCTTGCGCGCGCGCCTCGATCCGACGGCGGATAGTCTCGATCTTATCTTTGACTCAGTCGGTCGCAATCCGCGCCGCGTCGTATTCGCAGAAGGCGAAGAAGATCGCATGATCCGCGCCGCCCTGCAGTTCAACGCCGCAGGCTACGGATCCGCCGTTTTGGTCGGACGCGAAGCCAACATTCGGGACCAAATTGCGGCCATGAAGCTGGGCGAGGACACAGACATCGAAATCCACGATCCGTTCTTGTCCGCGCAGGGCAATAAGTACGAGGAATTTTTGTACAAACGCCTGCAGCGCAGCGGTTATGTGATGCGCGATTGCCAAAATCTTGTGCGTCAAAACGCGAACGCTTTTGCCGCGACAATGGTGATGGCGGGCGATGCCGATGCGATGGTTACGGGGCTGACGCGCAGCTTTGTCGTCAACTATGACGATATCCGCCGCGTGATCGACACGGATGGCCCTTCCTGCGCTTTCGGCCTTTCGGTCGCTATCGCGCCGGAAAGGACAATATTCCTAGCGGACACTGCCGTGCAAATCGAGCCGACCCCCGAACGTTTGGCGGAAATCGCCATATGCGCGGCAGACTGGGCGCGTCGCATGGGGCATCAACCTCGTGTCGCGTTCCTGTCCTTCGCCAGTTTCGGCACGCCACGGCGGGCGCATGCCGAGCATGTTCGCCGCGCCGTTGAAATCCTCGACGAAAGGGATGTGGGCTTCGAATATGACGGCGAATTGTCGGCCGATATGGCGCTCGACTACGATCTTATGAAAAGCACCTTCCCGTTCTGCAGCCTGACGGGCCCCGCCAATGTTTTGGTAATGCCTAACCTGCAAGCCGCGAACATCGCCGCCAAATTGATGCAACATATCGGCGGCGTCACTTTGCTGGGTCCCATTATGAACGGCCTTGAAAAACCGGCGCAGATTGTCCGCATGGGCGCGACTGTGTCGGATATTGTGACAACGGCAGTTCTAGCGGCCTATCAGTCGATCTCGTAATGGAAAGAGGAAAACAGGTATCGGGCGTCCGTAAAATCTGGTACCTGTTTTTTTCGCCTTACGTTTCCTCTTTTGTCCTTAGACTATGAAACCCTTTATCCTTATCGGCACTCCCTGTTACGGCGGACTCGTCGTGCAGGGCTATATGGAATCCGTCATTCAATTGATGGGCTATGCGTCGCGCAACGATTTTGACGTCAGCTTGGCTTTGCTGGGCGGGGATTCTTTGATTACGCGGAGCCGCAATAAACTGGTGGCGACTTTTCTCGACATGCCGCAGGCGACGCATTTGATGTTTATTGACGCGGATATCTCGTTCCATCCCGAAGACATTCACCGCATGCTGAAATTCGACCACGAGGTCGTCGCGGGCATGTATCCGGTCAAGAATTTCGACTGGGAGAAGGTTAGAAACACAATGACCCCCGACATGCCTCTGGACAAGCTTGCCGAGACGGGATTGCATTTCGTCGGCCTGCCCTGCCCCGAAAAAGACCGCGAACATCGCAACGGATTTGTGACGGGGGTCTATGCCGGAACCGGCTTTATGCTGATCCGCCGTTCTTGTCTGAAACGTATGATTTTTGCTTATTCACAGACGAAGTATAGCCTCGCGCATGTCTATCCGATCCCCAAGGAGCGGAGCGAGAATCAATATGCTTTGTTCGATTGCATGATCGAGCCGGGAACCAATATTTACCTAAGCGAAGACTTCACCTTCTGCCGCCGCTGGCGGGATATTGGCGGGAAAATCTGGCTCGACCCGCAAAGCCGCTTGACGCATTACGGGACTTTCCGGTTTCAGGGCTCGCCGGATGTAACGTTGACAAACGCCCCGACCGCCCAATAGAAAAACCACGGCTCTTTACCAATGCCCCTTGAGCACGGTGACATGCCCCATCTTGCGACCGGCGCGGGTTTCGGTTTTGCCGTAGAGGTGTAGGCTTGTTTTGGGCTCTTGCAGCCATTGGGGCCAGCGGTTGATGGCATCGCCTATCACGTTATACATCACGGCGCGGCTGTGCGGCGTCGTGTCGCCCAAGGGCAGACCGCAAACCGCTCGCACCAATTGTTCGAACTGGCTGGTCGAACAGGCGTCCATCGTCCAATGGCCGGAATTATGCGGACGCGGCGCGATTTCGTTCATCAACACGCGCCGTCCTTGCGAGTCCGGTTCGCGCAGTACGAAGAATTCAACCGCCAGCAAACCGATAACCCCTAGTTTCTCGGCGAGCCGCCGCGCAAGATGTTCGGCCTCTTCCGCCGCTTTGGGGTCGATATTCGCGGGGGCGTGGGTTTCCGCCAGAATATGGTCGCGGTGGATATTCTGAACGACAGGGAATGTCGCCATAGCGCCATCGGCGCGTGCCGCAACGATCACGGAAACTTCGCAGGCAAAATCGACGAAGGCTTCCAAAATACCGGTTGCCCCCCCCATAGTGCGCCACGCTTCTACGGGATCGCTGTCGGTCGTAAGTTTGACCTGCCCTTTGCCGTCATAACCCATGCGCGTCGATTTCAGAATCGCAGGGAAAGGAAAGGTTTTAAGCGCGTTTTCCAATTCCGCCGCCGAACGTAGAATAACAAACTCCGCCGTGCCGACGCCTATGCTGCGAGCAAATGTTTTTTCCTGTTCGCGGTCCTGCGCTACGCGCAAAACTTCGACCGAAGGATGCACTGCAACATGCTTCCCGACAATCAGCAATGCCTCAAGCGGAACGTTTTCCCATTCCAGCGTCACGACATCGACGGAAGCAACAAAAGTCTCCAAAGCAGCGCCGTCAAGAAAGGCGGCCTTGGTATGAAATGCCGAAACCTCTACCGCTGGCTCCGTATCATCGGGGCAGAAAATATGGCAACGGTAGCCGAGCTTCGCCGCAGCCAGCGCTGTCATGCGCGCCAACTGCCCGCCTCCCAGAATGCCGATAATAGAGCCCGGAGGAAGCGTCTTCATTTCTTCTTTTTCGTCTTACCTGGTTTCTTGGCAACCGACGCGGTTTGCGCCGCGCGCCACTTGGCGAGTTTTGCCGCAAGCTTAGGATCGCCAAGCGCGATAATGGACACGGCGAATAATCCGGCGTTTGTAGCACCGGTATTGCCTATTGCCAAAGTGCCTACCGGAACACCCGCAGGCATTTGCGCAATCGACAACAGGCTGTCAAGACCGTCGAGAGATTTGCTTTGCACCGGCACGCCCAGAACGGGCAGCGTGGTCAAAGCAGCCAGCATTCCAGGCAAATGCGCCGCGCCCCCTGCCCCCGCGATAACAACCTTCAGACCGCGCTCGACCGCCGTGGCTCCATAGGAGACGAGGCGTTGAGGCGTGCGATGCGCCGAAACGATGCCGGACTCGAAAGGCACGCCGAAATCAGTCAGGATTTGGGCAGCGTTTTTCATGGTTTCCCAGTCCGACTGGCTACCCATAACAAGTCCAACAACAGGCGTTTGCTGTGTTTTTGTGTTTTTACGCGTCATGGCCATACATTTTACCTCCGCAAGAGACAGGACTTTTCTTAACCTGTTTTTCATCAAAATGATAGAATGTTTGTCAAAAGCGCGTCGGCTTGATTTTAGTCAACGCGCCAACTCTTGGGGTCACAGAATCGTCTATGTCTAAGGATTTTGATCTTTCCGTCGATTGGCTCGTCGATGCGCCGTTAACCACCGATCAGCGCCGCGCATGGACCGTGCTGCGTGGCGAGTTGGCGTCGGCGCTGGCCAAAAATCAGGAATTGATGGAAAGACTGAGGCAGGTCGAGCAACAGCAAGCGGATGCGGAGCCGTCGATCCTGAACCGCCCCGAATTTAACCGCGAAGTCGCGCGCATGCTGGCTTTTGACGAACGCTATGGCGGCATGTCGAGCGTTCTCTATTTCGATTTCGATCATCTTGGAGAAACGACGTCGCGGTTTGGAAACGCCGTATCCGCCGCCGCGATGAAAGAAATCGCTGCCACGCTAGTGCGTAGCGTGCGTGGTTCCGATATCGTCGGCCGGCTTGCCCCCGATGAATTTGGCATCTTGCTGATGCGCTGCGATAATGCCGCAGCGTGGCGCAAAGCCGAGGATCTGGCGATACAGTTGCAACACACCTTGACCGAGATTCAAGGATGCAGACTAAGCATCAAAGTAAGCTATGGCGCCTATACTTTCCGCGACAACGAAGACCTCGCGGTTGGGCTGAAAGAAGCGGCGCAAGTCATGACGAGTGCGGTGAAGTAAAAACGCCCCGATATATCTCTCCGCACACGCTTACGCGATGATATCCGGCAAAAGATTGCTTTCGGTGCGCGCGATTTCGTCGCGCACGACGAGCTTACGTTTTTTCAGGCGTTGAATTTGAATCATATCCGGCACGGCGCGCTGCGACAATGCGCTGATCGCATCGTCGAGATCGCGGTGCTCATCCTTGAGATGCGCCAGAAGATCCTGAAGCTTGTCCTGCTCGTTCATAGTCTTTTTCTATCTCGTTGAGCTGATTCTTATAGCAGAAAAACGTGTCCAATGCCACGTTTGCGAAGGAAAAACTCGCAAAAAAGGCGGGGTTTGATCCCCGCCTTTTTCTTTATGAGCCTAAATCCCCGCCTGCGCGGAGATAAAGATCAACAAGCTTACTTGAGTTCGACGGCAGCGCCGACGGCTTCAAGGGCCTTCTTGAACTTCTCGGCATCGGCTTTGCTGACGCCTTCCTTAAGGGGCTTCGGAGCGCCTTCGACCAGGTCCTTGGCTTCCTTGAGGCCGAGACCGGTGATCGCACGGACTTCCTTAATGACTTCGATCTTCTTGTCGCCAGCCTTGGCAAGAACGACCGTGAATTCAGTCTGCTCTTCAGCGGCAGCGGCAGGAGCGGCAGCAGCGGCGGCGACGGCAACCGGAGCGGCGGCGCTAACGCCCCACTTTTCTTCCAGCAGCTTCGACAGTTCGGCGGCTTCCAGAACCGACAGGGTGGACAATTCTTCGACGAGTTTATCAAGCTTCGACATGGTATTCTCTCCTTTGTTGAACGTTTTTCGTTAGTGGTGGACTTAAAACTTCCCCCCTACCCTGTCTCCGCCCCTGCGGGGCGGGAAGGATAAGGAAAAACTTGTTAGACTTCCTGACGGCTGCGTGCCGACAGAACGCGAGCCAATTGGCCTGCGGGTGCTTGCAGTACGCCAGCGATCTTGGTCGCGGGCGCTTGCAGCAAGCCGAGGAGCTTGGCGCGCAGCTGATCCAGCGACGGCAGAGCGGCAAGCATTCTGATTTGCGCTTCTTCCAGAACTTGGTCGCCCATCACGCCGCCGACGATCTTGAACTTGTCGTTCTTCTTGGCGAATTCGACAGACGCCTTAGCGGCGGCAATGGGATCCTTGGAATAGGCCAGGGCCGTCGGGCCATGCAGGAACTTTTCCAGCGCGGCGAACTTGCTGCCTTCGATGACGTGCTTGACCAGCTTGTTCTTGGCAACCTTGAGGCCGACGCCTTCTTTGCGCATGGTGACGCGCAGCGTGCGGGTCTGGTCGGCGTTCAGGCCGAGCTGTTGGTTGACGACGATCAGCGCCGAATCCTTGATCTCGGCATCGATCTCGGAGATCAGCTTTTCTTTCGCCAAACGGTTAGGGCTATGTGCGTGCATGTATCGCTCCTTAACATGTCAGCCGCGAGGCCGACGGTTCATAAACGCCACGCGCAAAGCGCGGCGGGAAATTCAGTCTGTCGGGGAGATCAAGGGGGAAAAAGACAGGAGCCGTATAAGGCGGATAAACCGCGAACGAACCCGTTATCTTGTCCCGTCTCTTGCTGGCAAATTTAAGCTTCCAAGGAAGCGCCCGCAGTCTCCGACAGGTTTGCCCCGTTGCCGAGGCAGGGGGTTATTAGCCTAGGCGGGGAGGGAATGTAAAGGAAAATGTGGCGAGAGGCTTACCACCCCATGATTTTTAGAGGGTA
>CAIXLI010000056.1 GCA_903920205.1 uncultured Pseudomonadota bacterium | reverse complement strand
TGGGCCCGCGGCTACTTCTGCACGACCAGCGGGAATGTGACAAACGAGATAATCCTCAATTACATTGATAATCATCAGGGCGATTGAACCTACCGACCTTCGGTCGGTAGTCCTTCAGTTTCCTGAAAGCACGGTGGTTGCCACAGGGCGCGCCGGAACATGGGGCGCAGACAAAAAAAGAGCCTGCTGGTGTTTTTTTCCAGCAGGCTCTTGGAATACTTCAGGTGATGCTTTTAGATAGCCTGACGGCGACGGTAGAAGCCGACGGCTCCGATCCCAAGCACCGCTGCCGCAAACAGGGGCAGGGCAGGAGGAAGCGGAACGGCGCTGACGGACACATTGCCGATAGCCGCGCCATAAGGCCCTTCTTGATCCAAGCTAAGGAATGAAAGCAAGGTGGAGTCCTCGCCGCTCACGGTGAAGGCGAGCGATTCTGTGACATACTTCATGTCTGCACGGGTATTGGCACCAGTCGTGTAGAAGAAGTCTTGTGCTGTTCCTCCGACCGACGCCCGAACACTCTTCATGCCAGGGCCACCGTCAGGGTTGCCGGACAGGGAGAAGGACAAAACATAGCTACCAGGATCCAAGGAAAGCGTTTGGCTGATCCCGCCCGGGCTGTTCCCGTCGAGATCAACGCTGCCGCCGCCCAAAGAGGGAGCCCGCCAGTATCCACCAATAAGGTCGACGCTGCCCTGCGTAACAACTTGCCAGGAGGGACCAATCGAAGATCCAGAATCGTAGGTCACAAAGCCACTGCCACCAGAGGGATTCGAAAAATCACCATCGAGAACCAACGCTGCCTGAGTGCTGGAGGAAAGGGCGATGCCAAGGGCCGCCACGGATACCGCTAACGCGTTACGTAAATTCATGTTACCTCCAATATTAGACAGAACACATTAGAAGCGCCCACAAAAGGAGACGCTAGAATCGCACAGAACGTTACGCTGCCGATTCTATCAGAGCAAGAGGCCGACTTCAAGCCCTCAACTTTAGTTTCATGATTTCTTTCCTTTCCGTTTAGTAGATGGGGTGTAACTTGCTGTAATCTAATGGAATATAAACAAGAAATCTGAAAAATGTTTCTTAGATTGGCGACAGCGAAGTTTTAGGGCCGTCATGGGTTCCATAGTTAGTGAGAGAGCAGAAGGGGGATGTCAGATTTTTCTAACAAGTCGTTTGTGACGCCGCCCAGAAACATCTCCCGATAACGATTATGACCATAGGCGCCCATGACCAGTAAATCGGCTTTCAGCTCTTTGGCCTTGTTCAACAGAGCCATTCCGGTTGAAAGATTTTCCGCGCGCAGCGAAATAGCCTCGGTCTTGCGGATGCCATGCGTTCGCAGATAGTCCGTCAGCGATAGGGACAATGCCGCGTCTTCCGGCCCGGGATGTTGACGTACCTGTAGAATATAAAGCTTCTCCGACCGCTCCAGATAAGGCAAGGCGTGATAGGTCGCGCGCGCCGCTTCCAGACTTCCATCCCAGGCCAAGACGATGGTTTGATCGTGCCATGCAACGGCGGCGGATGGCTCCATCGCGGGAAGTAAAAGCAAAGGCCTTCCTGTGCCGAACAGGGAAGCAAGAATGGCGGGTTCTTCTGGCGTATAGCCTAACGAGATTTCTCGACTGATTAGGATCAGATCGCTGAAGCGCCCCTCTTGCGCGACGATATCTTCCGCTTCGCCAACTTGATGGACGAATTGCGCCGAGGCGTGATGTCTCGGGATATCCGTATCGTCCAAAGGCACATGATTTTCTTCGGCAACCGAGGCGATATATTTTTTCGCGCTGTCGCGCCGCGCGGCGTATTCCCCCTCCAACCGTTCGATAATTCCAAGATATCCGGTCAGATCTTCGGGGGTGGGATAGGCTCGTGGGTCTGAGGAAATATGCAAGAATCTGACATGGGCCTGATGCAATGCGCCAAGCGCGAAAGCCGTGCCGACCGCGCCCCATTCTCCCCGACCGCCGCCGAAAACGCAGAGAATGGATTTTACGGTCATAGCAATCTCCCAAAATAAACTGACGTGAGGGGGAACAAGTCGGAATGATAGAACCGATTTCAACCGTCCCGATTTGACAGCGGTCAAATCGGCGCGGCGAATAAATCTCTCCTGCCTTTGACCACAATCAAAAAGTCCAAGACGTCCTCTCCTTACAAAGGCGTAAGGATCAACCGCGAAATTAAGGAGGAAGCTATGACTAACCCCCTATCATCGGAAAGAGGCACTCCGGTTGCCGTAAGAAAAGGCAGGAGTCCTATTCGTGCGCTTCAGGATGAAGTGAATAGCCTGTTTCACGACTTTTTCGGCGAGACGTTGCCGCATTGGTGGCAAACCTCCGAGCATGCCTTGTCTTTTGGGGTGAGTCCGGCTACGGATGTCGCTGAAACTGACAAGGAGTTTAAGGTCATGCTTGAATTGCCCGGCATCGATGCGAAAGACGTTGTCGTGTCGATCAGCGACGGTTATGTGACCATCAAGGGCGAGAAGAAGGAAGACATTAAGGAAGAAAAGAACGGCTATTTCCGTCAGGAACGTTCTTACGGCGAATTCCAGCGTATCATCGCCTTGCCCCACAATCTTGCCAATGTGGAAAAGGCCGAGGCGGCTATGGAATATGGCGTGCTGACGATCATCGTGCCTAAGAAAGCCGATGCTGAAGCCAAGATTCGCAAGCTGGATATCAAAAACGCAGCCTAAAAACAGGCCTTCTTTCTTGCCTTGAGTAAACAGGTTGGGGGAGGGGCTGTTCTCCTGCGATACATGGATAGTAACGGTCAAGGGCGATCCCGATTTTAATCAGCTTGTTTCCGGGGAGTAAGGGGGCAAGGAAGGCCAGAAGACCCTGCTGAAATCGCTTATCTTTCAGTCTTCCTTATGACATAATCGGCGTGCATTCAGAAGGGCGTAGCTCTTACTTGGATGCCCAACGCCAACCCGTAAATGCTGTTTTCATGCTCCGCCGCCTTGTCCCCGTCATTGTTATCGTCCTTTTTGTCAATTTCGCCGTTTGGGCTTTGGTCAATCAAAGTGTCAGCGAACGCGCATGGGGCGGCGTTATCAACGGCATGTCCTACAGCGGTTATCAGGCGGGTGACGCCGACAACCATTTGTCCGACGATGCCATCGACCGCGACATGGGGACTCTGGCGGGGCAGACGACTTCTATTCGCACCTATGGCGTCAGCGACGGCTTGGATCGCATTCCGGCTATCGCGGGGCGGCATAACGTCGATGTCAATCTTGGCGCGTGGATTTCGCCGGACGATGCCAAGAACAAGGAAGAGCTTGCGCGGGCGCTTGGCACCGCGCGTGCCAATCCCAACGTTAAAAGGCTGATCGTCGGCAACGAATCCTTGCTTCGCGCCGATGTCTCTATCGATCAATTGATCGGCTATATCGACACGGCGAAAAGGCAGATCGCCATTCCTGTCACCACTGCCGAGCCGTGGCATGTCTGGCTGAAATATCCGCAACTTGCGGATAGCGTGGATTTCATCACCGTCCATATCCTGCCCTATTGGGAAGGCGTGCCGGAAGACGGGGCCTTGGGCTATATCATGTACCGCTATCGCCAATTGGCGACGGCGTTCCCGCACAAACACATCTTTATCGGCGAAGTCGGATGGCCCAGCGAAGGGCAGTGGGTCAAGGGGGCGGAGCCTTCGTTGGTCAATCAGGCGAAATTCGTCCGCGATTTTTTGAACATCGCCAGCGCCGAGCGTTTGGATTATTCCATCGTCGAATCCTTTGACGAGCCGTGGAAGCGCGGCATCGAAGGCACCGTCGGGGCGCATTGGGGGTTATGGGGCGCAGATCGCAAACCTAAATTTTCTATGAGCGGCTCGATCACCGAATCCGGTCGTTGGTTGGAAGGCTACGCGATTGCCTCGTTGCTTGCCTTCCTGCCAATCCAGTGGTTCGTGCGGCGTAAGCAGTATTTAAAATTCAAAGGGCAGTTGTTCTATGCCGCTCTTATTCAGGCGGTCTCCAGCGTGTTTGTGTGGGCGATCATGGCTGCTATAGCCGAGCGGCTTTTGAGCGGCGACATGGTGGCTTGGACCGCGCTTTTGGGGGCGCAGGTTGTTTTACTGGCGCTGCTGCTCGTCGACGGGTTTGAACTCGCCGAGGTCTTGTGGACACGCGAACGCCGCCGTCCTTTCGCGCCCTATACGGATTGGATTCCGCCGCCCGACGCGCCGAAAGTTTCCATTCATGTGCCGTGCTATAACGAGCCGCCGCAGATGGTTATGGAGACGCTCGACGCTTTGGCAAAGCTCGATTATCCGAATTTCGAAGTTTTGATTATCGACAACAACACCAAAGACGAAGCGGTTTGGAAGCCTGTCGAGGCTTATTGTGCCAAGCTGGGCTCGCGTTTCCGTTTCTTCCATTTGCCGCAATGGCCAGGATACAAAGCGGGCGCGTTGAATTTTGCACTGACGCAAACCGCCAGCGATGCCGCGATTATCGGCGTGATCGACAGCGATTACACGGTAAGCCCCGAATGGCTGAAGGCAACCATTCCTTATTTTACCAAGGCCGAAGTTGCTTTTGTTCAAGCGCCTCAGGATTACCGCGACGAGAACGAGAATGCGTTCAAACGGATGTGCTACTGGGAATATGCGGGCTTCTTCCATATTGGCATGGTTCAGCGGAACGAACGCAACGCGATCATTCAACACGGTACGATGACTCTGATCCGCAAAACCGCGCTACAAGGCGTTGGCGGCTGGTCGGAATGGTGTATTTGCGAAGATGCAGAGTTGGGGCTGCGTCTGTTTGAAAACGGGTATGAAGCCGTTTATATGGATCATTCCCTAGGGCGCGGTTTGATGCCGGATAATTTCAGCGCTTATAAGACCCAGCGTTTCCGTTGGGCCTATGGTGCCGCGCAAATTCTTAAACATCATTGGCGTTCTCTGGCGGAAGGCAATCGTCTGACGCGGGGGCAGAAATATCATTTTATCTCCGGCTGGCTGCCGTGGTTTGCGGATGCGGCGCATATCGTTTTCGCGTTGGCGGCTATTGTGTGGTCGGTTTTATTGTTGCTGAAGTTGGTGGAATTTCCGCCTGCGGTCTTTTTGGTGCCGACGCTTAGCGTCTTTGTTTTTAAAATCGTTGCCGCGTTCTTGCTTTACCGAGCAAGGGTCAAATGCGGCTGGCGCGATCGTTTGGGGGCGGCAATCGCTGGGATGGGGCTATCGCATGCCGTCGCAAGGGCCATGTGGCAAGGTATGTTCACCTCTGGCAAACCGTTTTTCCGCACGCCGAAATGCGCGGATAGGGGGGCTGCCTTGCAGGTTCTTTTGATGGCGCGGGAAGAAATCGCGCTGTTGATCGCTTTGGTTACTTGCGCGGCGCTTGTGTTGTGGCAATTCGAAACGCAAAACCGAAACGCTGATTTATGGGCGGGGATGCTGTTGGTGCAAACACTGCCTTACTGGGCGGCGATGATTCTTGCTGGTGTGAACGCGTGGCCTCGGAAGACAGAGACGCAACCTTAATTGCGTACTTTGAATTCCCACGCGACTTCGCTGCTCGTGGAACTCATGTCGCACATTGTTTCCGCCTGGGCCAAGGTGAGGGCTGGAGTCGTGCTGCACACGCCAGCGGCGCAAGAAACAGACAGCCAGCTTGCCGCTGCTCCGCTATAGCAGGGGTTGGCAGGGCCAGCTTCCGAAGCCCCGCACACTTGCGTGATACCCATAGATTGATCTTTATAACTCAGGCCTGAAAAGAGAAGCTGGGCGCAAGCAGCCGGGGTCAGGTCTGTCAGGACAATCTGGAAACGAGAGGCAACGCCCCCAACGCAGGATGCCCCGATTACACGGAACGAACCAGCTTTGATTCCCAAATTAGGGCCGTCCGCGTTAACAAATGCGGAATCGATTCGATAGATATAGGGGGCGGTACAGGTTGAACAACTGCTCCGCATTTCGGGGGGGAATACGCCCGTATTAGTATAATTGCCGCTTGTCGTTTTATCGACGAGGCCCGTGATGTCGCCGCAGCCTGCGCCGATCCCTTGGGCATTCATGTAATATTCCCGAATATTTTGTGCAACCTGCCCTACTTGTTGCGACGTCGCGTTGATGTGATTGCTGTTGGAAACTGATCGGGCGGCAACGAAGATACCCCCTATGAGGGCGCCTACGGCGCCCATGACGATCACAAGTTCCATCATGGTAAATCCGCGTTCTTTGAGGCGAAAAGAGAGTAGATGTTTTTGCATAGGCTGATGCCTCATCAAGGGGGGGAATAAAAAAAGCAAGGGCTGCGCGAAAACTTTGAACGGTCCGAGTTCTTATGCCTCTTCTCAGCCGTTTAGTTTGTAGTACCAGTCAACTTTTGCCCCGCCAAAACATGCCGTGGCGGCATTGACAGGATAAACCGCGCCAGAGGCAGGATTAACCCCTGTATTCGTGCTGCCTATTTGGGTGATAAAGGTCGTCGCCCCCACGCTAGGCGTAACGACAATCTGGTAGAGCCGCATGCCTGACGCAAGCGCTGATCCTTGCACGACAAGGTTTTCGCAAGCTTGCGCTGATAGATTCATGTAGCGAACAGCAAATTGGACGGGGTTGGAGCCGCAAAGATCAACCATCACGGTTGATGTCGCCGATCCAATATTCCACGGATTATTGACGTGGGCATTGGTGCCGGATATGAAAAGCATGTCAGTAGGAAAAATGCCGTAGCTTTTATACTCGGCTGCTAACCAAGTCGAGCCTGGCATCAAATTAGCAGAGGAAAAAGTGGAAGGACAGGCCACAAGTCCCGAAGGCACGGCGCGACCGCTGTAATAACTGCGCACGTTGTTCGAGATGATGCCAAGCTGATCAATCGCCTGACTGATTCTGCCTTCTGTTTGCGTCGACGTGAGCGACTGGAACACCGCAGCAAGGATTATGCCTATGATGCCAATAACGATCGTTGTTTCAATCATGCTGAAACCACGACGATGCGATTGGGATAATGGAGTCCGGTGACGTATAAGCATAGCGGTTAGCCTCTTTGTACCCTGATTTACAGCCGTTCCAGCGTCGTTCCTTCCACGCGCCATGTTGATCCTATGACGCGATTGTCGTCGTGTTCGGGGAAAGTGATATAGAGCGAACCATTGTTGACCTGCGCCTGATAATCGCGCGTGCAGTTTTCGATATCGAGCAGCTTGCTGCCACCGCTGTTGAGCGCAAGGACATGGTTTCTGTAGATGCAGTTCGCGTTGTTGGGGCTGTAAGTCGTAAACACAACGGCGTCTGCGTTGCCCAGATCATAGGTCGTCGATATACCGATAATCGAGGGTTGTCCGTCCGCCGTGAGAATGGGTTGTCCGTTGAGGGCGACGGTGTAGCGCTTGTTCTGTCCGCTGCCGCTTTCGCTCACGTCGACGCGCGCGAAGCGACTGGAAATGACTTTGGTGCCTCCGCCTAGCGAGTTCGTATAATCCTGATTGACGATATCCGAAGTCAGAACATTGTCGTGCGTCAGGAACGAACTGCGTGAGCCGATGGCGTGGTGATCAGCATTGGCAATCGCCCTTATGGTCTTTTTCCCTAATGCGCCATCGGCTTTCAAGCCGTGCTCGCGCTGGAACCGTTTGATCGCGGCTTTGGTTTGCGAACCCATGACGCCATCGGCGGCACCTGTGTAATAGCCGAGATTGGACAGATGTTCCTGCGCGATGCGCACGATGGAACTTCCTCTCGACGCTTTGCTGCGGCTATGGGCACCGCGTGTGTGGTGCGTTTTGATGTGATGCTTGTGATGCGCCGTCTTTGCCACAGCGGGCGAAGATCCCAAAGCAAGAGCGAGGCATGCCAAGGCTGCGGAAAAAGCAAAAGAGCGAGAAAAAACAGTCATTGTGAAGTCCTTGAGTGATTCTTATGCCTTGAATCAAGGCCAAAAAGGCGTTTGGCGCAAGAGGATAAATGGGCTATAGCCCGTCCGCTTGAAAACCCGTAAAAACTCACGCCTACCAACAAGACGAGGCCAAGGATTTTTTCGGGTTTTCAAGCGGAGGTAGTATAGAGGAAGACTTTATGAATTATCGCCATATTTTTCACGCCGGAAACCGGTGCGATGTCGTTAAGCACGCCGTTTTAACGCTGGCGCTGCGGCATTTGCGCGCCAAGGAGAAAGGGTTTGCCGTTCTCGATACGCATGCGGGGATGGGGCTTTACGACCTGAACGACTCGCGGGCTTTGAAAACGGGGGAAGCGGCGGAGGGTATCGTCCGTCTTCTGGATTCTCCCGCCTTGCCGGAACTAGCCGATTATTATGCGGTTTTGCGGAAAATGAACCCGCTTTGGGGTGGGCAGGGCGCGGAGGGGTTTCGGGTTTATCCCGGGTCGCCTCTTCTGACGCATCACTTGCTGCGTGCGCAGGATCGACTGATCGCGTGCGAATTGCATCCCGACGATGCCGAGGCCCTGCGCCTGCATTCTCCCGCCGATACGCGGATGCAAATCCATTGCCGCGATGGATATGAGGCCTTGGGGGCATTTTTGCCGCCGCCGGAAAAACGCGGGTTGACGCTGATTGATCCACCTTATGAGCAACCGGACGAGTTTGACCGCATCGTTGCATGCCTCGCGCAGACGCATCGCCGTTGGGCTTCGGGCATGACGATGATTTGGTATCCTGTGAAGGATCGTCCGGCGCTTTGGAAATTTCATGAGGCTTTGGCGGCGACGGGCATTCCCAAAATTTTGTGTGCCGAATTTGTTTATGAAGAGGACTCTCGTGCAGACCGGTTGGGTGGAAGCGGCATGATCCTTATTAATCCGCCCTGGAAGCTGGACGAAGAAATTAAAGCTCTGTTTCCCGCTTTGCATAAGGCGATGAGAACATCCTATGAAGGGGCATCGGTGTCGTGGATTGCGGCGTAGGGTTTTTTAAGTAGGCGCGACTTAAATTCTAAGTTTATTTTCAGTGGGATAAGGCGTTTCGACGGATTCTGAAATTCACGATGCGGGGCTTATAAACAGGGGGTATTTGAGAAGCCCAAGCTTGTATTATAGGTGTGTTTTATAAGGTGCGGCTTGAGGGTATAAGCTGTGGCTTATAAAAAGGGGAGTGGCTCGGGCTTAGTCGAAATGTTTGAGGCTGGCGCGCCAGTAGTCCCAGGCGGTGATGACGGTGATGACGCCTGCGACCCAGATGCCGAAATCGCCGATGGTCGTCGCGGGGATGGAAGAGGGGGCGTAGCGACCTACGATCAGGAAGCCTAGGGCCACAAGCTGGAGGGTTGTTTTCCATTTGGCGAGGCGGCTGACGGGGACGCTGACACGCAAGTCCGCCAGAAATTCACGCAAGCCCGAAACCGCGACTTCACGTAACAGGATAATAACGGCGGGCAAGACGCTGAATCCGCTGATTTGTCGGGTGGCGACCAAGACGAGAATAACGGCGGAGACCAGCAGTTTATCCGCGACGGGGTCGAGGAACTGTCCGATCTTGGTGACTTGATTCTCGCGCCGCGCCATATAGCCGTCGAGCCAATCTGTAGCACCCGCCGCCGAGAACAAAACCAACGCCAGCCATGCCGCCCATCCGTGCGGGACCGCTAGAAGCAGCAAAATAGCCGGAATGACGAGGATCCGCGAGACGGTCAGTTTATTGGCGAAGGATTGAAACATGGAAAAAAGCTCGTTGCGGAGTTTATGAAAGGGAATCTAGCACAAAAGGAAGGGATATCACAATTAATCGTACACATCCTTGCGGTGGTCTATCGCGACGATAGGGCAATCGACTGAGTTAACGAGGGAGTAAGGAAAGAATGATTCGTTGAGTAATCCCGTTGATTTGCAAGGAGGATTGCTTGATGACGAAGGCAAATACCCATCAACCGAAGATCGGTTTTCTCGAACATTTTTCGATACTTGAAGACGGCAGGCAACAAAGCAAGGTTCAGTTTCCCTT
>CAIXLI010000055.1 GCA_903920205.1 uncultured Pseudomonadota bacterium | reverse complement strand
TGGAGCGTTATTCAAGCAGACCCTCGCCACAACACGCGGAAATCTTTCGTGTTCAAAGTAGCCCACCACGGCGGCGCCTCTGGACACGATGACGGCACGTGGTCAACCCTGCTCCATGATAAGCCGTTCGCGTTCCTTAGCCCGTTCCACCATGGAGGGCAAGACCTCCCCAAACGCGATGATGTGAAACGCATAAAAAATCTGACAGACAAGGGCTACATAACAAAGGAGCCTGCCTGGAGTCCTCGCTCTCGAAAACGTGAACCTGGCGTCGAAAGAACGCTTCGGGAGGGCGGAATAACGATATGGTCCGCCTCCACCACCCCTGGACACGTTAGGTTTCGATTTACTCCTGGAGATGGCGCAACCCACCGGGTAGATGTTTTTGAAGGCGCTCGGGCCCTCTAAAGCCTTCTAGTGGATGATATAGCCGCAACGGGAGGACCGCTCCGCTCGGCACTCAACGCGAATTAACGCGTGCTTGAGTGGTGTTTGTCGGCGTACTCGACCAAAATGCGTCGAATGGTTTTTTGTAAGGAAAGATCCTGCCGTTTGGCGATTTCGGCGAGTTTTTTATGGGCGTCCTTCGGTAAGTGTACCGTGACGGACTTAAGCCCCACGCTGGCGTAAAATTTCGTTCCCGCCTTCGATTCCTTCCCAACCATGTCGGGAGCCTATCTAACTTACAATTGACGATATACTGACATTGAAGTAACATAAGTCATGTTGACACTCGGCGTCTGGACTATTGCCCTAATATTGCTGATCGTCCACCGGGTCGAAATTCTGAGCTGGACCAAGGCGTCCCTGCGCTTCGTGCGAACCCTTTTCGGCGTGCTGAGAATCACGGGGGCCGTACTCGCCGTATTCGTCTTCCTGGGCTGGAGCGGCTACTGGGCGTTTTACTCTCCATGGAAGGGCGCTTGGGATGCGGCGCACCAATCATTTCCCGAATCCGGGGGGAAAGTCTTTGCTGGCATCATCTGCGCGGTCGGCCTCATCTTGGCCTTCTACTACAAGAATCAGGAGAGGGGGGCCAATGCGAGCAAGCCTTAAGTTTTTCATATGGATGCCCGCGGCCGTCGCTCTATTCGGAATCTGTGGGTGCGGCATCGTTATTCCCATGACCCGCTCCGAAAACAAGCTGAGCCGTCTCTCTCTGGGTGAATCGCGAGAAAAAGTGATCGATCAAATTGGCGATCCAGCGACTGTGCGCGGAGCGCGAACGCTCGACAACGGCAAAGCCCTTCAAGTTGATGAATACGAGTTGTACCCGAAGGGGCAACCGTTCGTTCAAGCCGCATGGGGGATTCCCATGGCGACGCTTACATGGTGGCTCCCGTTACCTCGTGATCGCCGGGAATACTGGATTCAGTACGTTGATGGAAAACTTGAACGCTGGGGACGTGCGGGCGATTGGCAACCCGACATAAATATCAACAGCGACGTTACGATACATCAAAAACCAATAAACTGATCCCGGCGCAGAGGCTTCTCATCGCCTGGAGCATAATTGCCGCGAGACGGCTTTGCCCACGCCTCCGCCAAATCAAAAGCCATTGACTGTATGTCACCAGCGGTGATATCCTGTATACAGCCATGGAAGAACAGAGCCTCATCCCCGTCGCCGAGTTTCTAGCGCAGGCCAGGCGCCGAGGCGTGAACCTCAGCCTACGCGCTTTGCGGCTCTATTATTCGCCTCGCTACGAACTGCTCGATCCGCCTGTATTCAAAAAGGGGGGTGGACACATCGCCTATATGCCGCAGGGAGACGTGGACCTCTTGGAGGTCGTGTTCAAACTTAATCGTGGCTACGGCATTACGTTAACGCAAATCAAGAAGCTCTTAGATTTTGTTCCAGACAAATATTATCCGCTCATCAAAGCCGGTTGTATACCTCCCGTCGTGTTTGAAAAACTGCTCAATGCCAAATTCGATCAGAAAATTTTTAGCGGAATGTCGAAAGACAAAATCACCGACGCTCACATTCTTGCTTGCGGGGAAAGCCTGATACATTGGGCGAAGCACGGCGGCGCGGAGCTGTTGGGCCAAGCCCTGAATACGGCCCCAACGAGAGGCTGATTTTTTTCTATTTATTTATCACTAATGGTGTCATCGTAGACTCATGGAGGCAAAATGAAAGCAGGGCTCATTCCTATCGGAGAAGCGATCCGGCAACTTGGCGTTGACCGGCGGACGTTATGGAATTGGGAGAGGGCGGGCAAGCTCCGGCCGAGACGGGACTTCCGCGGCTGGCGC
>CAIXLI010000054.1 GCA_903920205.1 uncultured Pseudomonadota bacterium | reverse complement strand
TTCCATCCCCACGTTGACTCATATTCACGGCGTCACCGCAATACAAATCTACCGCTTGCCTCCCTTTAACTTAAGCCTGTGACCCGCCAGACTCACTCGGTACGGCTAGGCAGTTACAATTCTTCAGGACAAAGTCTTGTTGCACGCCAAGGCATGCCGATTCCGAACTCTCTCAACAAATTTGCGCAATTTTTTTTATTGGAGTATCGTCGGCTTATCGTTTTTACAGCAGCAACGGAGCTTTCCATGAAGCAACACCTGACCCGCGCCGTTGAAGCTGTGAACAGCCTCGGGTTCTCCCTGATTATTGGCGCCGTGATTTACTTCATCATCGGTTCTGTCGCCGGATTGGTGCATGGCACCATGTTGAGCTGGACGTTTTGCGGTTCGGCGCATTATCTTTTCGGCGTCGAATGGTGCGGGATCGAAGGATCAACCAGAGAAGCGGTCATCAATCACCTGATTCACCGCCTGCTGAACGTCCCCTTGCCGTGGTTCATGATGTTTTGGGGATTTGCGCTTGTCGGCCTTTGCTCGCTGCTTCTTAAACTTCTGGACAAACAATACCCGCGGCTTCACGACAGAACGTGACATCAATCGGCGCGCCAGCCTATTTCGCAGGCCCTTTCACCGCAGCTGCTAGATAATTGACGTTGACAGTCCCTTGCCCCAAGAAAAAGGTGTTATTCAGAGGATCGTAGACCATGCCGGTGATATCGGCGAGAGTCATCCCCGCTTTTTGCAGATGCGCGGCGAGTTCCGAGGGGCGGATAAACCTGTTCCAATCATGCGTTCCGCTCGGCACCCAGCGCAAAATATATTCCGCCGCGACGATGCCAAGCAAAAAGCTTTTCGTCGTACGGTTGACGGTCGAGAGGATCATGATGCCGTCGGGTTTAAGCATGGAAGCCGCGCTGCGCAGCAAAGAGCCTATATCCGCGACATGTTCCAGAATTTCCAGAACGGTAACAACGTCGAATTTTTGCGCCCCACGCGAAAAATCTTCAGCGCTGTCTTGCCGATAATTGATTTTAAGCCCCGCATGAACGGCATGCGCCTTCGCAGCCGCTATCGCCTGCGCCGAGGCATCCAGCCCCGTGACCTTCGCCCCCCAACGCGCCATCGGCTCACACAACAAGCCCCCGCCACACCCGATATCAAGAATCGACAGTCCTTTGAACGTTTTGGCATTTGCATCGCCAAGAGGCTTTCCAAAGTGTTGGCTCACCGTATCTCGGATATAGTCCAGCCTCGTCGGATTAAGTTTGTGCAACGAACGCAAGGCACCTTGAGGGTTCCACCAATCCTGCGCATGGCCAGAAAAGCGGGCGATTTCGTCTTTGTCGATGCTGGCAGCTGGGCGCATGAGAATTTAAACTTGTCTATTGTGCAGTGCGAAGGATTAAATCATAATCCAAAATCTTTATACCACGTCAACTTGAAAAACCTGAAAAAATTCTTGGCCGCGTCTTGTAAGTCGGCTTTTAGCTTTAAGGGCACGGCGGCGAAGAACTTTTTCGGGTTTTCAAGCGGACGGACTATATCTTTCCACGCGTAAAATAGAGTTACAGGCCGTTATGTCTCTTATCGTTATGAAATTTGGCGGCACCTCTGTCGGCGATATTGACCGTATTAAGAATGCCGCCGCCAAAGTAGCGCTTGAAGTCCAACGCGGACACAAGGTTGCAGTCGTGGTTTCGGCCATGATGGGCGTTACCGACCAGTTAATCGGCTATTGCCGCGCCATCTCACCGCGCTATGACCAGCGCGAACATGACGCCGTCGTGGCGACAGGCGAACAAGTGTCTTCTGGATTGATGTCGTTAGCACTGCAGCAACGCGGACTGAACGCTCGCTCTTGGCAGGGATGGCAAGTGGGGCTGCGGACCGATTCCACGCATGGAAAGGCACGCATTGCCGATATTGACCCACAAACCTTGCTTGCCAGCATTGATGACGGAAAAATCGGGGTCGTAGCAGGCTTTCAAGGCGTCACCGAGGACGGGCGCATCACTACGCTGGGGCGTGGGGGATCGGATACGTCGGCGGTCGCGCTGGCGGTCGCGCTGAAGGCAGACCGTTGCGATATCTATACCGATGTCGATGGTGTCTATAGCGCCGACCCGCGCATTGTGGAATCGGCGCGCAAGATGAAGCGCGTGAGTTATGAGGAAATGCTCGAATTGGCCTCGCTGGGCGCGAAAGTCCTGCAAGCGCGCTCGGTCGAAATGGCGATGCGCTACCGCATGCCGGTTCAAGTCTTGTCCACATTCGCCAACGAAATCGGCAGCGATCTGCCCGGAACCCTGATTACCGAAGGAAACGAAAAAATGGAAGAAAACACCGTCACAGGCATCGCACATACGCGCGACGAAGCCAAGATTACGCTGGTCAAGGTTTCCGACAAGCCAGGCATCGCGGCGCGGGTTTTCGTTCCCTTAGCGCGTGCGGGGATCAACGTCGATATGATTGTGCAGACGGCATCGGACGAAAACCATACGACCGATATATCTTTTACCGTCGGCAAATCAGACTTCGACCGCGCTTTGAAGGTTTTGGAGGATGAGCAACCGTCCATCGGCTATACCAAGCTCACCTCGGCGAAGAACGTCGCCAAGATTTCGCTGGTTGGCCTCGGCATGCGCAGCCATGTTGGCGTCGCCGCAACGATGTTCGAGACATTAGCCGAAAAGGGCATCAATATTTTGGTGATCGAGACGTCGGAGATTAACACCTCCGTTCTTATCTCTGACGAATACACTGAGCTTGCGCTACGTGCGTTGCATACGGCGTATGGACTGGACGCGGCATAAGGGGGCAAGATAAAAGGCGCATTCGAAAGGAAACGTGGTATGGCTGTCTATCTACAACTGGCTCTGGCGTTATTTTCTAATCTGGTCGCCATTTATTTCTTGAAGAAGGCGCACGGATTCACCGTCCTTTGGCCGACGGTGTGGGCGCTGGTGGCGATTTGTCTGACGCAAGGACTTGTCAGCCGCGCGATGGAGAGCGGCGTGGATACGGGACTTGCCATCACAATCGTCGTAGTGGGCGTTATGATTGGCTCTGCCCTGATGGGAAATATTCTTTTTCAGGAAAGCCTGTCCCTCCAAAAAATCGCCGGTTTTGGAATCGCTATCCTCGGCGTTGCTTTGGCTTCTCTGGCAAAAGCACAGAATTAGGCGACCGCGACAGGCAATAAGGCATATGAAAAGGCACATTCTTTCATGGTAACAGTTTCTTCTTCGCTTCAGTCTTTGTGGCAGCGCGGCTGCGATTTTCTAGGCACTGATTTGGCGATCATGGGCGGCGCGATGAGCTGGATTTCCGAGCGTCATCTGGTCGCAGCTTTGTCCAATAACGGAGGGTTTGGCACCATCGCCTGCGGATCAATGACCCCCGCCTTGCTGCGCACAGAAATTCAAGCCACGAAGGCGCTAACCCCCAAACATTTTGGCGTCAACATCATCACGATGCATCCGCAACTTGACGCGTTGATTGATGTCTGCGTGGAAGAAAAAGTTTCGCATATCGTTTTGGCAGGAGGATTGCCCTCGGCGCCCGCGATCAAGAGGGTCAAAGACGGAGGCGCGAAAGTTCTGTGCTTTGCCCCCACATCCGCTATGGGCAAAAGGCTTGTGCGTTCGGGAGCGGACGCGATCATTATCGAAGGCATGGAAGCGGGGGGGCATATCGGCCCCGTCAGCACGTCCGTACTAGCGCAGGAAATTTTGCCTGAAATCCGCGATGTACCCGTTTTCATTGCGGGCGGTATTGGACGCGGAGAAGCCATCGCATCTTGTCTGGAAATGGGTGCATCGGGTGTACAGTTAGGAACGCGGTTTGTTTGTTCGCATGAATGCATCGCTCATCCGAATTTTAAGAAAACATTTATCCGCGCCTCCGCACGCGATGCCGTGCCCTCGATTCAGATTGACCCGCGTTTTCCGGTCATCCCCGTGCGCTCGATCGCCAACGAGGGCAGCAAAAAATTTATGCAAAAACAGCGCGAAGTCATCTCCCGTTTCGATAGCGGCGAGCTGACCAAGGAAGAAGCCCAGTTGGAAATCGAGCATTTCTGGGCCGGAGCCCTGCGCCGCGCCGTCATTGACGGCGATGTTGAAACGGGTTCGGTCATGGCAGGACAAAGTGTTGGCATGGTCAAGCAAGAGCAATCCATCGCTGAGATTCTTGCCGAATTGGTCGCGCAAGCGGAAAAAGCGTTGGAAACACGATCATAAACAAAACAGTAGCTCAGCCCCCCTCTTTTAGTTTGGGGCTGGCTATGTGTTGGCACAACGCGCCTATCCTCTTGATTCTTAATATCTAACATCACATCAAAAGCCTTTTGTTTGCCTTTTTAACCTACATCTTCTAATGTCCCGCCATGTCAAGGAATAGACGCAAGAACTCCCCCCCCAAGCCAGCCCCAGCCGCGGAAGAAGATGTCTCCGCGCGGGTCGTCGCCATACCTAAAACGCAGGAATCTACGCCAAAGCCCGTTGTTGCCCTGCAAGAACATAGGTCTGTTCCAGAGCCAGTGGTTCCCGTTGCCATCAGACAGGAACCGCACCTCGCAAGAGAAGCAAGGGTCGTTCTGGCGGAACCCAAGCAGGAGCCAAGGGCGGAACCAAAAGCGGCAAAACCGATAGTTAAATCAGATCGCATCGGTGATGTACTGCGCACAGCGCGGCTGGAGCGGGAAGACGATCTGTATCTGATCGCCGAATATCTGTGCATCAAACCTGCCTTCTTGATCGCTCTGGAAAACAGCCGTTACGACGAATTTCCTGCCGATGCCTACGTCATCGGCTTTCTGCGTACCTATGCCAACTTCCTTGGCGTGGACGGCAAGGATGCCGTCGACCGCTATCGCTACGAAATGGCGGGGCGGCGCAAGAAACCTATTCTTTCGATGCCTACTCCCGTTTCCGAAGGGCGTGCCCCTTCCGGCATTATCATGGTAGGCGCGATGATTGCCGTTCTGTTGATTTATGCCCTTTGGTACGGGATATCTTCCGCTAACCGCACCGAAACCCGCATTCCGCCGCCGCTGCCCACGGCAACGCAGGTCGTTCCCGTGCCCGATTCGAACGCTGCAGCAGGGTTGACGGAACCCGTAACACCGACAACCGAAGTTCAAGCAAAATCGGTAGCGGTTGTTTCCACTCCTCCTGTGACGCCCGCGCCCGAAGCCTCTACGACACCCGTCATTCCTCCCGCTTCGCCCGGCATTCTGCTCACAGGAGACAAGCCGCAGTCCTCGCCTGCCGTTAAAGCCGATATGTTTGAGAAAATCACGCAGCCCGCAGCGGCGGAAGCGCCTGTCGTCAAAACCGACAAGGATGACCCGCCAAAGTCCGAGGACAAAAAGCAGCAAGTTTACGGCGATCCAGCCGTGATTTCGCGCGTTGTTATCCGCGCGACGCAAAGCAGTTGGGTCATGATCGTCGACGATTCGGGCAAAACCATTTTCGATCATGTGATGAAAGCCGGTGATGTCTATAAAGTTCCCAACAAAACTGGCTTGTCGCTGACCACCGGCAATGGCAGCGGGATCATGCTGTCCTTGGACGGTAAAGATTTGCCGAAGGTCGCCAGTGGCGCGCCGCATGTGGTTCGCAATATCGCGCTGGACCCGGATCGCCTAACGTCGAATCCGGCAGCCTCAGATCATTAAAGAATTTAAGGAGTAAGAATTATGTCAGCCCCCACTTCAGAAGCGCAAGCTCACCGCTCATGGCGGCAAATCCCCCGCCGCAAAAGCCGCCAGATCAAGGTTGGCAATGTTCTGGTCGGTGGTGACGCCCCCATCAGCGTTCAGTCGATGACCAACACCCTGACCAGCGACGCCCAAGCGACACTCGCCCAAATTCGCGGTATGGAGGAAGCAGGAGCCGATCTTATTCGCGTTTCCTGCCCCGATGAAGATTCGACCTCGGCTCTGAAAGAAATTGTACGCGGTGCCAAAGTTCCTATTATCGCCGACATCCATTTCCATTACAAACGCGGCATCGAAGCGGCGCAAGCGGGTGCCGCTTGTCTGCGCATCAACCCGGGCAATATCGGGTCCAACGACCGCGTGCGCGAAGTCGTCCAAGCCGCCAAGGATCACGGCTGCGCTATGCGTATCGGCGTGAACGCCGGTTCGCTGGAGAGCGAGCTTTTAGAAAAATACGGCGAACCCTGCCCCGAAGCGATGGTCGAAAGCGCGATGCGTCACGCCAAGATTTTGGAAGACCACGACTTCACCAATTTTAAGATCAGCGTCAAAGCCTCCGATGTTTTCCTCGCCGTCGCGTCCTATAAAGCTTTAGCGGCGGCCTGCGATTATCCTTTGCATATCGGCATCACTGAAGCTGGTGGACTTCGCGCCGGAACAGTGAAAAGCTCGATCGGGCTCGGCATGCTTTTAAGCGAAGGCATCGGCGACACGATGCGCGTTTCTTTATCGGCGGAGCCCGCCGAGGAAGTGCGCGTCGGCTTCGACATTCTCAAAACGCTCGGCTTGCGCAGCCGCGGTGTGACGATTATCTCCTGTCCGACCTGCGCACGCCAGAACTATGACGTGATTAAAACCGTCGAGGCGCTGGAAAAGCGGCTTGCACATATCACGACGCCGATGACGCTTTCCGTGATCGGCTGCGTTGTCAACGGTCCTGGCGAGGCGATGATGACCGATATCGGCTTTACCGGCGGCGGCAAAGGCACGCACCAAGTCTATCTTGACGGACAAGCAGCGCACCGATTGCACAGCGAAGACATCGTCGAGCATTTGGCAGGTCTTGTGGAAAAGAAAGTCGCCAAGATCATCGAGGAAAAAGACAAAACGGAAAACGCGGCGGAATAGATGTCGCTGACCGAAACTTTCTCCCGCGTTCTGGCGCGTCATGACGAATTGCGCGATGCTTTGTCTTCGCCAAGCCTTGCGCCTGACCAGTTTGCAAAATCGTCGAAGGAATATGCCGATCTGACGCCTGTGGTGGAGGCGATCACTGCCTTGAACCGTGCGCGGCAGGAAGTCGCCGAAGCCGAGGGCATGTTGTCCGACCCCGATATGCAGGCAGAGGCCAAACGCGAACTTGACATCCTGCGTCCCAACATCCCCGCGCTGGAACTGCAAGTGCAGAAAATGCTTCTTCCCAAGGACGCGGCGGACGAACGCAACGCCCTTTTGGAAATCCGCGCAGGCGCGGGCGGGGACGAAGCGGCGTTGTTCGGCGCACTTTTGTTCGAGATGTACCGCAAATACGCCGCCCATCGCGGCTGGAAATTCGACGTTCTCGAACTTTCGGAAAACGATCTGGGCGGCATCAAAGAAGGCATTGCGCAGATCAGCGGGCGCGGCGTTTTTGCCCGTTTAAAATTCGAATCCGGCGTGCATCGCGTTCAACGCGTGCCGCAAACGGAAGCTTCGGGGCGCGTGCACACCTCCACCGCGACCGTCGCCGTTTTGCCGGAAATGGAAGATGTCGATGTCGAAATAGACGAAAAGGATTTGAAGATCGACGTGTATCGCGCTTCGGGCGCGGGCGGTCAGCACGTTAATAAAACCGAAAGCGCAGTGCGCATCACCCATTTGCCCACCGGCATTGTCGTGGCGACGCAAGACGAACGCTCGCAACACAAAAACCGCGCCAAAGCGATGAAAATTCTGCGCGCCCGCATGTATGAACAGCAAGACCGCGCCATCAAAGCGGCGCATGCAGCAGAACGCAAAAGCCAAGTGGGCACCGGCGACCGTTCCGAACGCATCCGCACCTATAACTTCCCACAAGGCCGCGTCTCCGACCACCGCATCGAAATGACTTTGTACAAAATCGACGATGTCATCAACGGCGCAGGCCTCGACGAATTTATCGACGCGTTGATCACCCGCGACGAAGCAGAAAAACTCGCCGTGTTGAGCGGGCAGTAAACCCTATGCGCCTCGCCGCTTTCCTCTTAAACGCCATCGAGACTTTGAAGCAAGCGGACATCGACAACCCGCAACTTGATGCGCGGTTGTTAGCGGGGCATGCGCTGGGCTGTGACCGAGCACAATTACTGAGCCAGTCGGAGCGCGTCCTGACCGACGAAGAAATATCAATCCTCAACGCCCTACTGACACGGCGCGTGCGCCATGAATCCGTGGCTCGCATCATCGGCAAGCGCGAATTCTGGGGGTTGGATTTTGGATTAAATAAGGCGACGTTAGAGCCGAGGCCGGATAGCGAAACCTTGGTTGAAGCTGTCCTTCGTCTTGCATCCCGCAACCGCCGCCTCCTCGACCTCGGCACAGGAACAGGCTGCCTTCTTTTATCCTTGCTGCACGAAACACCCCATGCAACAGGTCTCGGCATCGACATCAATCCCCGAGCCGTCGAACAAGCGACAACCAACGCCACAGCGCTTAACCTCGGCTCCCGTGCTTCTTTCCGCGCAGGCGATTGGCTGAACGGCCTCACGGAGAAATTCGATCTGATCGTCAGCAACCCACCCTATATCCCTTCCGCCGACATCCCCACTTTAATGCAGGAGGTTTGCCAGTATGACCCCTTGCTGGCGCTCGACGGCGGCGAGGATGGACTCGCCCCCTATCACCTCCTCATTCCGCAACTGGCGAATTTCTTGACCCCACAAGGCCATGTCGCTTTCGAAGTCGGTCAAGGCCAAGCGCAGCAAGTCGCCACACTCCTCCGCGACAACGGCTTTATAACCATCGCAACGCACAAAGACCTAAGCGGCATCGAGCGATGCGTCACAGCCTTTCGACCGGATTAATAAGAAAATCTAAACGCCAATCGGCAAGGCGTTCAAAACCAATGGCGCGATAGGCCTTGATGGCCTCGGGTCTAACAGCGCATAAAACGGCGTTTTCGACGCCTTCTGAACGCAGCATCAACAAAGCACCCGCCGTCACGGCGCGGGCATAGCCTCGACCGCGTAGATCGGGGGGCGTCCAAACAGAATCCACGCCCCGCCAATCGGGCAAAAAACCTCCGGCACCGCAAAAACTGACCATGCGTCCGTTTTCTTCCAAAACAAAAAACTCGCCATCCTGAATGCGGCCTGAAATTTCCGCTTTCGCTTTATCGTAGGTTTTTTGTCCTGATGGAACGCCGTGAGATTCAACATTAAAATCGTGTCGCCAAGCGATGAGCTGATCGACATCCGCCAGACATCCTCGCCGCACCTTTATCTCTGCCTTTTTCAGGACTGAGGGAACAATTGTCTTTAAAAGCGAAAGGGCAAATAGCCCTTCCCCTTCTTTCTCTTTGCTAAACGCCGAGGGTAAAATTCCTAGGGTCTCCAAAAGGATTTTTATTTGATCGGCAGGCCCCAGAAAACATTCAATTTCGCGTGGATATTGGCAGCGATACAGCCGCAATGCCTCCGCCAAAGGGGGGATAAAACGCGGCTCAACGGCAAAAAGCTGAACGCCGCTTAGCCAGCTATGCGTCAAAACCCCGACCAAAACGTCGGAATCAAAAACACCAAAATAGTCGGATTGATAAGATTGGCCGTTATACCGCAGCCCGCCCCGCTTGGCGTTCGATCGCATGTAAAAAGCAAAAGGCGTATGCGGTTTTAGAAAACTATCGACGCGTTCCTCGTCGCCCTCAAGCAGCAAACGCGTCGATAGTCCCATAGCTTACATATCCTGATAATTCGGGCCACCGCCGCCTTCGGGAACGCACCATTCGATATTCTGTTTGGGGTCTTTGATGTCGCAGGTCTTGCAATGCACGCAATTCGACGCGTTGATTTGCAAACGCGGATTGCTTCCGTCGCTATCGCGCACGATTTCATAAACCCCCGCAGGGCAATAACGCGATTCCGGCGAGTCGTAAACCGCCAGATTCGTCTCAATCGCCACGGAAGGATCGCGCAGTTTCAAATGCGAAGGCTGATCTTCCTCATGATGAACGTTGGCCAAAAACACCGAAGACAAACGATCAAAACTGATGACGCCATCCGGCTTGGGATAGTCGATCTTGACGGAATCTTTCGCCGGTTTCAGTGCATCGTGATCGGCGTGGTTATGCAGCGTCCACGGCGTGTGACCGCGCAGAACCATGCTGTCGAGAGCGCTATAAATCATGCCGCCCCAAAGGCCGAAATGGAAAGATGGGCGGATGTTGCGAACGCTGTGCAGTTCAGGCCAGAGCCATGATTGCTCCAAACGCTTGCGGTAATTCGTGACCTCGCCCACGCCCTCGGTTGCCAGAGCGTCGATCAAGGCTTCCGCCGCGACCATGCCTGACTTCATCGCCGTGTGGCAGCCCTTGATCTTGGGCACATTCATAAACCCAGCCGTATCGCCGACCAAAAGACCGCCCGGGAAAGTCAGGCGCGGAATGGATTGCATCCCGCCTTCGCTCAAAGCGCGTGCGCCATAGGAAATGCGCTTGCCGCCTTCCAAAAGCTTGCGGATTTTGGGATGTTGTTTAAAACGCTGAAACTCTTCAAAGGGAGACAGATAAGGGTTGGGATAATCCAGCCCAATAACAAAGCCAATCGAAACCAGATTATTTTCCCAATGATAAAGGAAAGACCCGCCATAGGTCTTGGCATCGACAGGCCAGCCGATGGTGTGTTGCACATGCCCCGCATGATGCTTGGCGGGATCGACTTCCCAGATTTCCTTAATGCCGATGCCATAAACCTGCGGATCGACGCCTTCACGCAGATTGAATTTTTCGGAGACAAGCTTGGTCAACGACCCGCGACAGCCTTCCGCGAAAACCGTCTGCCGCGCCCGCAATTCGACGCCACGCGTGAAACGGTCGGTAGGGTTGCCGTCTTTGCCGATGCCGACATCGCCCGTAGCAACGCCCGCGACAGCGCCGTTATCGTCATACAAAACTTCCGCGCCCGCAAATCCGGCATAAATTTCAACGCCAAGACCTTCCGCCTGCGCCGCTAGCCATTTGCCCAGACGACCGATGCTGATGATAAAATTGCCGTGATTGTTCATCGTCGGCGGGTTGGGCAGGGGCAGCGCGAATTTTTTGGTCAGGAAGATAAAATCGTCATGCACCACGGGAACGTTCAACGGCGCACCCAGTTCCTTCCAATTTGGAAATAGCTCGTTAAGCGCACGCGGTTCCAACACAGCGCCCGATAACAAATGCGCCCCGACTTCCGATCCCTTTTCGATAACACAGACGGAAACCTCGCGCTGTTGTTGCTGCGCCAGTTGTTTAAGCCTAATCGCGCATGACAGACCAGCAAGGCCTGCGCCGACAATCAGCACATCATAAGACATCACTTCGCGTGGCGTTTGGTCGGGAACAGTCATGGGAACACGGGCGTTGTTTGTTAAGCGGGATCAGGCAAGACACGGCAGGAAACCGCGCCGCCTATCATGCCCCGCATTCTACAAACGCAATGGTAACGAAAAGGTTACTGCCCACCCGTCGGCCCTGTCGGCCCCATATTCATGCCCATACCTGGGCGTGCTTTGGCTGGCCTTTGTCGCTGGAACCCGCGCGAGTCGCGTCCCGCACCGCGCACGCGTTCGCGTGTTCGTGCCAATTCGCGCACCGTTTTATCGCCGAACTCAATCACCCAATTGACGATGGCGAAAGACTTCACATTGGTCTTGGTCTTTTCCCATGTCACGGACAGGTTAGCGGAGGCGCGCATCGGCATTTCGCTGAAAAACTCCGCGACAGCTTCGACCACCGCCGAGACATCCAAATGCCGCCAATCGGCCATGACCTCTTTCAGCTTGTGTGGAGGAAGCCTGATCCCGCCGCTGGCTCCAGCGCCCGCCTTGCCGCGGCCAAAACTGTCTTGATCCCCTTCGCCGGAATCGCCTTTTTTCTTGGCGCGAAGAGCGGCGGCTTCTTCGTTGTCGTCGTCAATTGGGTCGGTCATAAGCTTTTGTCTCCGTTAAATATTTTCTTGATCAATAGTCTTTCCGTTTTTCAGAAGCAGGAAACTGGTATCATAACCTTCGACAGGCCTTTTGTTTTCCATACGGATAATAAGGATCTTACTGATTTTCAGCAAGAAGTTATGCATTTCGTCGGTTGCCTCCCAATCGATGGGATAGGTGCCGCCCGTATCATAAATGATCTCAAGCCTTTTCGTATCAACATGATAGCCAACCCAAAGCGGCGTCGCCTCAAAGGGTTCGTCATGGACAAGACACATCTTTCCACGGGCGTTAACGACAAGTCCAATATTCACGGAAATTACGAGCTCCCAACCGGATAACGGGGAATAACCCCGCCAGTGTCGGCTATAGATGGTTAAAGTCTGGTGAACGTTTTTATCCTGTTTTGCGCCGCGCCTGCATGGCGGCGGCTAAAGTCCCGTCATCTAGATAATCCAATTCACCCCCGACTGGCAACCCGTGCGCGAGTCTTGAAATGGAAACGCCTGTCGTGGATAGGCGTTCCGCAACGTAATGTGACGTCGCCTGCCCCTCGACCGTCGCATTAAGAGCAAGGATTATCTCTTTGGTTTCATTTAGCTTTACGCGCTCAACAAGCTTTTCAATATGCAGGTCGTCAGGGCGTATGCCTTCAAGCGCAGACAAAGTGCCCCCCAGAACGTGGTACAACCCACGGTAGGCGTGGCTGCGTTCAAGCGCCCAGAGATCGGCCACATCTTCGACCACGCAGATAAGGCTCCGGTCGCGTCCGTGATCGCGGCAAATCTCGCAAGGATCGCTGCCGCCCAGATTGCCGCACACGCCGCACCCCTTAACATCCTGCGCCGCCCGAGTCATCGCCTCGATCAAAGGCAGCATCGCCGCCTCACGCCTCTTCAACAAATGCAAAACCATCCTCCGCGCCGACCGAGGGCCGAGGCCTGGCAGCTTCGCAAGATGTTTCATGAGTTGGTCGAGGGGGGACATATCTTTTAGCTCGCCTAATGAAAGTTCATCATAAAAATCAAAGCCCTATCGTTTTGAGAGAGGAAAATGCATCGTATAGAGGGTTAACCTTAGTTTTTTCTTCCCGCGCCACAGCGACGTAAAGTAACATGTGCGAAATTTTTAATCAATTTATGGAGGAAGAATGTCAACGCAAAGTTAAAATGTCCTTTTTTCCCGCAACGTGAGAATGTCCTCTTTTGGGACGGAGATGGGGGCTGTGGGTAAGGGCGGGTGACGCGCACCCCTCAGGTTGTGCGCTAGC
>CAIXLI010000053.1 GCA_903920205.1 uncultured Pseudomonadota bacterium | reverse complement strand
CTTAATGCGTTAGCTTCGCCACCGAAATTACTCCCGGCAGCTAGTATCCATCGTTTACGGCTAGGACTACCAGGGTATCTAATCCTGTTTGCTCCCCTAGCTTTCGAGTCTCAGCGTCAATTGCGGCCCAGAAACCTGCCTTCGCCTTTGGCGTTCTTCCAGATATCTACGCATTTCACCGCTACACCTGGAATTCCAGTTTCCTCTACCGAATTCAAGAAGCCCAGTATCCGCCGGCATTTCATGGTTGAGCCATGAGATTTAACAGCGGACTTAAGCTCCCGCCTACACTCGCTTTACGCCTAGTAATTCCGAATAACGCTCGCCACCTATGTCTTACCGCGGCTGCTGGCACATAGTTAGCCGTGGCTTATTCGCATGGTACCGTCACACCCTTGCGGGATTTCTTCCCATACAAAAGAGGTTTACAATCCGAAGATCTTCGTCCCTCACGCAGAGTTGCTGGATCAGGGTTTCCCCCATTGTCCAAAATTCCCCACTGCTGCCTCCCGTAGGAGTATGGCCCGTTTCTCAGTGCCATCGTGCCCGTCCGGCCTTTCAGCCCGGGTACCCGTCGTAGCCTTGGTGGTCCGTTACACCGCCAACTAGCTGATGGGCCGCAAGCTCCTCCCTGAACAACCCTTGCGGGTCTCTCCTCTCCAAAAGATGCCTTTTAGAGAGAATACGGCGTATTAGCCAGCCTTTCGGCTGGTTGTTCGCCATTCGGGGGTAGATTGCTTACGTGTTACTCACTCGTCTGCCGCTAAACTGCTCTTGATGTAATCTCAAACAGTTCCGCTCGACTTGCATGTGTTATGCACTCTGCCAGCGTTAATTCTGAGCCAGGATCAAACTCTCCATTTAAATCTTATGACGTTTCGCCGGTGTAAGACCGACTACTTCGCTAAAGTCTAAAATGAAGAAGAATTGACTCTTCTTTGCTCTTGTTGCTTCTAGGCTAGAGACAGCCTGAAGCACACACCTTAATGATTCCTTACGCCCTCTCTTCCGGGGGGAAGAACAGGGCGCCCATTCGCTCGCAAAAACCGATTGTCAAAGAACAAAAAGATATTCCTGGCTTCTTGCTTCTTCTCAAGAAGCCCGGGGCAAACTTTATTTGCCGCTTGACTGCGATTCGCATCGCAGCCGAACAGGGAATATCTTAGCACGACTCCGGACAAAGTGTCAACTTTTTTTCGAAAAAATATATTTTGCCGGCGCTCATGGGACCCGTTTCTCGACGGAGAAATGCCCAGCGCGTGAAAAAATATTTTCCGGAAGATTGTTGTTGACACCATATTGACGCAGCGCGCATTTTTTAGAAAAACGTGGCTGAGGGGGCGCATCACGGCGCCAAGAGAACATCCGGATGATGGGACAGCTTAAGGGTGGAGAGGTCGTGGGCGGGGATGACCAGCAGGCGCGGAACGGCCTCCTGCGCCAGTCTCATCGCGCGCACGTTCCATGAAAAACTGGAAATATCGACGACGAACTTCCGATCCGGCAACGCGCCGTCGAAAACGTTATCGTACACGAACGCGGCGGGGCCGGGCAGAAGGACCGGGCCGGATTCGAGATTCAACCATAGGCCCAAACCGCCGACGGCGCCGCCCTCCATGTCGACCAAAATGAGCGTTCCATCTCCCAAAAGGTCTTTGCCATGTTCGAAAGGGCCGAATGGTTTCGCGTTGTAAAAATCAATTAATTCCATTCTTTCTTCCGGGATGAATGCCCGCGGATCCGGGAGGCCGCCATCGATCAATCGCCGCCGGGAATTGAACCAAGCCTTCGAGGATACGATCACGGTGGCATTGGGAAAGGCCCCCGCGCGCCCCGCCCACTCG
>CAIXLI010000052.1 GCA_903920205.1 uncultured Pseudomonadota bacterium | reverse complement strand
TGGTGCGCCCGGAGGAATTCGAATCCCCAACCTTCTGATTCGTAGTCAGATGCTCTATCCAGTTGAGCTACGGGCGCTACGTCAAGGAGGCGCAACCTAACCAAAAAGACACAGAAATGCAAAAACTTTATGCAAGAATGTTTTGGCTCTGGTTTTTCGGGCCTTTTTGCGTCACAAGCGGAAGGTGTTTTTCCTTGATAAGGTTGTTCCTGTGTCCGCCCCTGCCCCGCTTCTTTCCGTCGTTATTCCGCTGCTGAACGAATCCGGCAATGTCTTGCCCTTGATCGAAGAAATATCGGCTTCGTTGAGCGCCTATGCGCCTGTGGGACAGGCCTTCGAGATCGTTTGCGTCGATGACGGCAGCACGGACCAAACCGTCCAAGAAGTCGAACAGGCGCGAAAGAAAACGCCGCAACTGCGCCTGATACGCCACCCCATACGTTTGGGCATGAGCGCAGCCTTGCGCAACGGCATTCGTCGGGCGCGTGCGCCGTGGATTTTAACCATAGACGGCGACCGCCAGAACGATCCCGCCGATGCGCCGCGCCTGCTTGATCTGGCCTGGATGAAGGGAATGGAGCGCAAAATCTTGGTCGCCGGAATCCGCGTCAACCGCCGCGACACGGTGGGCAAACGTCTGGCAAGCCGTTTTGCCAATAAAATCAGAAAAGCCCTTCTCAACGATAATTGCCCTGATACGGGATGCAGTTTGAAGGTCTTCCCCCGCGATTCGTATCTGGAATTGCCTTTTTTCAATGGGTTGCACCGTTTTATGCCAGCCCTGCTTAAACTTTACGGGCATGAATGCATCTTTACGCCCGTGAATGACAGGCCGCGCCAGCACGGAATCTCGAAATCCGACTTTCTAGGACGCGCCATTCGCGGCGTTTATGACCTGTTTGGCGTTATTTGGCTGATCCGCCACACGCCCGCGCCGGAAAGAGGCGAGGAAATTCAATAGCGGCTGAAAATACCGCTCACTTTTCCTTGACATTCTTGGGCGATTCCTCCATTAACCCCCTTCGCAATTCTGCGCTTGGCGCGGAAGGCGTGACTTTTACACGTTTAAGGATTCACGATCATGTTCGCAGTGGTAAAGACCGGCGGCAAGCAATACAAAGTTGCCCAAGGTGACGTTATTCAAGTTGAAAAGCTTCCCGGCGAAGCCAATGCCAAGGTCGAACTGACCGAGGTTTTGATGGTTTCCGACGAAGGCAAAGTGACCGTCGGCGCCCCCTTCATCAAGGGTGCCGTGATCGCCGCCGAAGTTGTCGCGCAGAAGCGCAGCGCCAAGCTGATCATTTTCAAGAAAAAGCGCCGCCAGAATTATCGCCGCAAAAACAATCATCGTCAGGACTTCACGGTTCTGAAGATCACCGGCATCAAAGCCTAAGGTTAGGGGAATACAATGGCTCATAAAAAAGCAGGCGGCTCATCCCGCAACGGTCGCGACAGCGCTGGCCGCCGTTTAGGCGTCAAGCTGTACGGCGATCAGCAAGCTGAAGGCGGCAACATCATTGTTCGCCAACGCGGCACCAAGTTTTACCCAGGCGAAAACGTTGCTATGGGCAAGGATCACACCCTGTTCGCCAAATCGGCGGGCGTGGTCAAGTTCCGCGAAAAAACCGGCAAGACCTATGTTTCGGTCGTCGGCGGCAAAAAGTAAGCGTCGTTTTTTCTTCGTCGGCTATACGATTCCAAGAACATCATGCATCTCGGCTTTCGCCGAGGTGCATTTTTGTTTAGGATATTAATCAACAAACCCTGACCCCAAGCTTTGTGCCATGAAATTTCTCGACCAAGCTAAGATCTATGTCAAAAGCGGCGCGGGCGGGCGCGGGTGCGTCAGTTTCCATCGTGAGAAATATGTCGAATTCGGCGGGCCTGACGGCGGCAATGGAGGCAAGGGCGGCGATGTCATTTTCGAAGCCGCCGGCAACCTGAACACGCTGATCGATTACCGCTATCAGCAACATCACGCGGCGGGCAGCGGGCGCGGCGGCGCGGGGCGCGATCGCTCCGGCTTAGGCGGCGCGGATTTGATTTTACAAGTTCCCGTCGGCACGCAGATTATGGCTGACGATAAAGAAACGGTTTTATACGATCTCCACACGCTGGGGCAGCGCATATTGTTTTTAAAAGGCGGCGATGGCGGCTTTGGCAATGCGCATTACAAAACAGCGACCAACCAAGCGCCACGCCATTTCACCCCTGGCTATCCCGGGCAAGAACGCGAAGTATGGCTGCGGTTGAAGCTGATTGCCGATGCCGGATTGGTTGGTTTACCGAATGCCGGGAAATCGACTTTCCTTGCCGCCTGCACGGCGGCGAAGCCGAAAATTGCGGATTATCCTTTTACGACTTTGTCGCCGAACCTTGGCGTCGTCAAACTGGGCGGCAAGCGCGACGGGACTTCGTTTGTAATCGCCGATATTCCCGGGTTGATCGAAGGCGCGCATGACGGCTATGGGCTGGGCGACCGTTTTCTGGGGCATGTCGAACGTTGCCGCGTTTTGCTGCACCTTATCGATGGCACCGATGAAGACGTCGCCGCCAATTACAAAACCATCCGCGAAGAGCTCAAAGCCTATGGCGGCGGCCTTGGTCGCAAGGCCGAGATTATCGCCTTGAACAAATGCGATGCTTTGACCCAAGCCGAGATCAAGCGCAAGGTCGCGGCGCTTAAGCGCGTAACCAGCAAGAAAATCAACCTCATCTCCGGTGTCGCCCATACCGGCGTGACGGAAATCCTGCATTTAATCGCGGGGAAGGTTAAGCCGCCCGTCTCTGCAGCCGAATGAAATCATTTTAACCATAAACAGGGCTTTTAAGAAATTTGTACATCGGATAAAGTTTATCGCGGAAGTGTATTGGGAATATTAAATTTGAGGGAAAAAGATGTTGTCGCCTGTTATTGTACAATCCCGTCGTATCCACGAGAACATTCTTCTAAACAAGGATAGCGGCACGACGAATTCTACTATTAATCAGTACATAAGTAAGGGAACATTCAAGCGGCGTACTTGAGAGAAGGTTTTTGGTAGAAGGCCGAGATTTTTTCTGGACGTTTTTGCAGGCTACACATTGAAGCGACGACTTTTTCC
>CAIXLI010000051.1 GCA_903920205.1 uncultured Pseudomonadota bacterium | reverse complement strand
TGCGGCCCCAGTAGCGTTTGCGTAATTCGGGGAACTCCTGCTGGATTTTGCGCGATGTGCAGCCCTTGATGCGCCGCATGTAATCGCTAACTGACACCTCCGGCGGTATCTCTACGAACATGTGGACATGATTGTCGGACAGTGCGCCCTTGATGATCGTGACGCCAAGTTGCGCACATAGCCTCGCGGCAGACATCGGTAAGGACATCGCGTCCGGCGACATTCCTCATGAGGCCGCCGGTTTTTTCGCCGATCTGTGCCGCAAGGTCAAACTTGCCGCGTCATCGCGTAACGCCGACAACGCGAACCGCGACGAACTGGAAAGGGTGCTGGGGCGAATTCAGGCGTTGCGCAGCAAAACCGTCGACCAGGGCTGCACGGAGGAAGAAGCCCTTGCCGCCGCTGCAAAAGTTGCGGAACTTCTCGATCGTTATGGGCTTTCCTTAAGCGAAATCGACTTTAAAGAACAACGTTGCTCCGGCGAGGGCGTGGAGACAGATCGCCGCCGCCACGGACCCATCGATGAATGCGCTGGAACGGTTGCGGTTTTTTGCGATTGCCGGACATGGTACGAAATGACGCCTGCTGGAACGCTTCGGCATATTTTCTTTGGCCTGCCCGCTGATGTCGCGGGAGCCCGATGCCTGTACGTAAAGGTCGAGGAGGCTTTTGGGACCGAAACCCGTGCCTTCAAGCGCAGTGCGCTTTACGACGACCATCACACCAGCCAACGGCGCAGCGCTACGACATCGTTTCAGGCGGGGCTTGGGCATGGTATTTGCGCAAAGTTCGACAAACTCAAGGCCGATCGCACAACGGCATCGCTAAAAACATCCGGACGCGATCTTGTGCCGATTAAGCGCGATCTCATCGAGGACGAGCTATCCGACCTCGGACTCAACCTGACCACCAAATCCGTTCGTGGTAACAAGGTTCTCGCCAAAGCGTACCATACCGGACGGATTACTGGCGAAAGCCTGGAGTGGGACAGGGCGATTCAGTGAAAAACGGGCTATGAGACGAGTCTAATGGCACGGTTTTTGTTGTCCTGGAAAAACTCGAGTGCTTGGGTGGGCGAGTTCGACACTGATTTCCCGATAGTCAGAGTAAGATTGTTGAGAACGAACATGTTGTGTGGGGCATTGTCCTTGCGATTGGTGCACCAATCTTCGTGAAGAAACAACACATGCGCCGCGTTCCCCTTTTCATTCTTCGTCGCCCGCATTGTCTTGCCGTCAATCGAAATATGGCGATCGTCCCGACCATTGTTATTGCTGACTTTGGCTATGCTCAACAACACTCGGATCAAATCATCCGGCCCATCTCTCCCGTGAGTGAGCCCCCAGTGAATCAAAATTTCAAACCAATTTCAATGCATTAATTCATGTCGTTGAATTGCCTTGGCTCATATTGGCCTTGTCAAACCTCAACAAAAACGCGGGGTTGACGGCTTCCGGCGGAGGGGGATGGATAAAAGAATTCATTCTGTCTAGTCACGCCACCGCGAGATTAACTATAGTTTTCTTTTCTGAAAGCATTTCCGCCGTGATATAATTAATCGTGCAATAGAAATTAACAATTGAAGGAGATAATGATGGCAAGGAAGACATGCATTGTAAAGAAGCTACCCATCGATAGCTTTCAAGAGCCAGTGCACTGCGTGGATGCACGAGACGAACAGGGTTCTTCTGCTCTCCATCTCCCTTGCCATCTACAGACAGACCGTCAAGTACCATGGGTAACAACGATACAATGCGTTGATGAACGGGCCATGCCGCGCATGAGTGCAAGAGTGCCCCCGCAGACTAAGGAATCGCAGGATGCTTGTATGCGCACACAACAAACCTCCACGCGTCCTCCTCATCCAACAGTACAGAAGTCCTTAGGCTGTCCACGTGAGAAGCACGATGGACCGAACGGTTGAGGATGAGGGCGGGATTTCTGGACAAAAGAGAACAATTTGTCTAGTCACGCTACCACGCCGGAGGGCATGGACGTCCTCCCCCTGCAAAGCGTGACAAGGAAGAACGGCGCATGGCAGGGGAAAGAGAAAAAGACCACCGCGTCCGACTGGACGCCATCCGGCAGCGCGGCATCGCTGCTGGGCGACCTTTAAGGAAGGCGCCTCGGAACAAGACAAGCTGGATGACTTCGCCCGCCGCCTGCAGTATATCCGTGCGCGCCACGCTCGCAAGGGACAATTCATCGCGCGAGTGAAGGGGTTGTAGAATCTGGGATACAGGTTGAATTTATTTTTTTATCGGGCGGTCGCGTGAATCGACTCAAGACAGTCTTCATAGCGGAAGGTGCTGGCAATGCCTCACAACATAGAATCCCGATAGGAGTGTTTTTAAAATTGATATATTAGAGTTCAATCTGGACTCCGGCTTTCCGCCTACGGGAGAGGCTTCGGCGGACAAGTCGCCGGAATGACGAAAACGCTCCCTACTCCACATGCCCCTTAATCCTGCTCGCCAACGAAGCCCGCAGGAACATATCAATATCCCCGTCCAAAACCGCCTGCGACTGGCTGGTTTCGACCTCGGTACGGGCATCCTTGACCATCTGATAGGGCTGCAAAACGTAAGAGCGTATCTGATGCCCCCAACCGATTTCGCTTTTCTGCGCTTCGATATCGGCAATGGCGGCTTCGCGTTGTTTCAACTCGCGCTCGTAAAGTTTCGCCCGCAGCATTTCCATCGCCTTGGCGCGGTTCTTGTGCTGGGAGCGTTCCTGCTGGCACGCCACGATAATCCCCGTCGGCATATGGGTAAAGCGCACGGCGCTTTCCGTCTTGTTAACGTGCTGCCCGCCCGCGCCCGAAGCGCGATAGGTATCGATCTTCAAATCCTTGTCCAGAATTTCAATCGGCACATTGTCGTCTACCACCGGCGTGATCGAAGCGCTTGAAAAACTCGTATGGCGGCGGGCGTTGGAATCATAAGGGCTGATACGCACCAAACGATGCACCCCCGATTCCGTCTTTAACCAACCATAAGCGTTGTGCCCCGAAATTTGAATCGTCGCGGATTTAATCCCCGCTTCTTCGCCCGTGTTTTCATCCAGCCACGCGACTTTGTAGCCGTGTTTTTCCGCCCAACGGATATACATGCGCAACAACATCTGCGCCCAATCCTGCGCCTCTGTCCCGCCCGCACCCGCATTGACTTCCAGATAACAATCATTGGCGTCGGCTTCGCCCGACAAAAGGCTTTCCAATTCCCGCTGCGCCGCGACTTCGCGCAAAGCGAAAACGGCGTTTTCGGCCTCGGTCACCATCGGCGCATCGCCTTCGGCCTCCGCCATTTTGATCATTTCGATATTGTCGGCGAGCCCACCCGCGATTTCGCGGTAGCCGCTCAGCGCCTGATCCAACTGCGTCCGCTCGCGCATAATCTTCTGCGCCTTGGAGGAGTCGTTCCACAGTTCGGGATTTTCGGCAAAAGCGTTCAGTTCATCCAGACGAGCGACGGCATTGTCGTAGTCAAAGATGCCTCCTCAGCAGAGTCAGCGATTTCTCGATGTCCGCTATGGCTGTCAGTATTTCGGCGCGCATGATTTCTTCTTTGTAAAATTTTACGAAGGTCTGTGATGGCCTGCTTGCGCCAAAAAATCAAGGATTATTGGCGTTAAGAGCCGAATTTGAGGGGAAAAGTCTCTGAGGCATTCTTCTTAAAACGCTCGGGCATCTTTGTATCCGGCACTGGCGCGACAGAGATTGGCTTTTGTTGTGGGCTCTGGAAGAACGGATCAATAATGGCATGAGAAAAATCTCTCGAAACGTCAAACTCTATAGGCTTGCCTCCGCTCTTCATAAGCTTCGCGGATTTTCTTCCCCCGCCCGTAAAATAAAGCCTTATTGTTTTTGGCACGCGCAACGCAAGGACTTGCTTCTCCGCTCCAATAAAAGAAAGAAACTGTTTATCAACCCCTTTATAATGAACGCCGCATTTGTATTCGCCAAACCGCCGATCATGCGAACCGAAAAGAACGACGCTCATATAGGCCATAGCCCACGGATGCGCGGGAAGACCAAGCATAGAGATGATCTTCGCTTCTATCTTATTGAGAGCAGCTCTATCAGCGGGGGAAATGGTCTTCTCCCCTGTCAATCTTTGCATGAAAAAACTTTGAACAAGATCAATCGCCCGACGCATAGCGGGGCCATTAAAAATCTCGGCATTACGAAACTTCCCCAACGCATCGACGTCGTTCGGTTTGTAAGGCTCTAGAGCTTTGTTGCCTCTCTTTGCACCCTCCCCCGCGACCACATAGAAACCATGCTTAGCAACGACGCTGCCAAGATAGTCGGCATATTCTCCCTTTGGTTCAATACGTTCTCGTGCACTTTTCATGCGGCTATTATTTCATACTAAACTTTTCGAGTCGCGAGGGACGCTCTCTTCCCGTCAAATCGACGCGTTGAACCGTATCCGTATCAGGAAGTGTGGAGACAAAAGCCCTTACGGCAGGTATACCAAGCCTCGTTATACAAAGGGAAGCTACGCGATGACGATGGGTTGGTTCGGGAAACTCCCGAACAAGGGAAAGCCCCTCCGAAGCTGTGGATAATAGCCGCGAATATTCCTCCCCCTGATGATTATCAGCTTTCTGGCGAAGATTTTGGATAATATAGTCAAGACGATCCTTAAAAAAATACTGACAATTAAAAACAGCGAAAACTTCCTTTGAGGAACCTGCTTGAGCGGCAAGTGCCATCAAATTCAAACTTCCTGCAAGGATTGCGGCGTCCGAATAACTTACCTTCTCATTTCTAAAAAGATCGAGAATCTTCTCCGGCGTGACGCCAGACATTTCACGAGCCACCCGCGCTATAGCCGCAGAGTCGCCCTCCCCTACATCAACAAGCAAATCTACAAATTCATCACGCGTCAAAACGCGATTGACGGGTGCGGTCATTGCCTTCTTATTCCTACCAAAAATATTTTGTGAAAAACCCATCGCTTATTCTCCTTCTTCAAACGTTTCCGTAAAATAATTCGCCACAATTTTTCTTTCTCACAGCGACAATTCAAAAATGCTTGCCCGAAATATATCCGCAAAACATGAAACTAATAACCCAAATCTTCCCCCACCGCGTTAACCTTAATAAAGCCCCCCCGTCCCCGTCGTCGCTGGCGCGGCGACAGGCGGCGTGGCGAGTTCAGGCTGTTTTTCCGGTGTGGCTGACGCTCCGGCGCCCCCCTCCCCCATAACAGCCGCAGCCCCCGTGCTGGCGGAGCCAGTCACGCTGCCATCGAGAATGGGGCGAGACTGCCCTTCTTGCGGTTCGGTGCCCGGAATAAAAGATTCCCATATTGCGTTTTTGTCCGAAGGCGGCGCCAGCGTTTCCGTATTCGGATTCACGCGCACCATACGCAGGCCTGGCGGCACGCGGAAAGGCACAGGCGGCTTGTCCTTGATCGCCTGCGTGATAAAGGAACGAAAGATAGGCACAGCAACGCTCGCCCCCGTCTCGCGCGACCCCAAGGGCACAGGATTATCAAACCCGACATAAACCCCGCAAACAAGATCGGGCGTAAAGCCGACAAACCACGCGTCCTTGCTGTCGTTCGTCGTGCCCGTTTTCCCCGCCAAAGGATAATCGATGTCATGCAATTTCGCCGCCGTGCCGCGTTGCACGACGCCCTGCAATATATTGACCATCTGATACGTCGTGCGCGGGTCTTCAACCTGTTCGCGTGTATCGGGAATATCGGGCGGAGTCATCGGCACTGTCCACCCTGCCGACAAACAATCCTTACAATCGCGGTTATCGGCGCGCCACAGCGTCTTCCCCTCGCGGTCCTGCACGCGGTCGATAAGGCTAGGCGTAATCTTCTTCCCGCCATTGACGATCATCCCGTACGCAGTCACCATACGCAAAGGCGTCGTTTCCTTCGCCCCCAGCGCAAAAGACAAAAGCTCCGGCATATCGTCAACAACGCCGAATTTCTTGGCATACTCCACAACAATCGGCATCCCGATGGCATTGGCAAGCCGCACCGTCATCACGTTTTGCGATTTTTCGATACCGCCACGCAGAGGCAACGGCCCAAAATCTTCTCCGCCGTAATTTTCAGGCCGCCACAAAGGCAAGCCGGGACCCTGATAATAATCGAAAGGCGAATCCATAATCAGGCTGGCGGGCGTAAACCCCTTATCCAGTCCCGCCATATAAACGAACGGCTTAAACGACGACCCGGGCTGCCGCATCGCTTGCGTGGCGCGGTTGAACTGGCTGATCTTGGTGCTGAACCCGCCATTCATCGCAAAAACGCGCCCAGTATGCGGGTCAAGCGCGACAATCGCCCCCTGCACGATGGGCACCTGCCGCAGCGTAAAAGTCTCGGCAGGATAAGGCTTGCCCTGATCGTTCAGCTTGACCGGTTCCACCATCACCACATCGCCGACGTTTATAACGTCCGAAGGTTGATGAATCGCAGGCCCGAATTGATTATCCGCCAACTCACGCCGCGCCCAGCTCAACTCCGCCCAAGGAATATGGCCTCTGGCATTATCGGCAAAAGCGATCTGCGCCTCGGTATTCTTCAGCCCCGCGACAATCGCCAATTGCCAATATTCCCCGCCCGCCGGAATCGCTATGGCTTTCAGCTTCTTCTGCCACTCCGCGCCATCAGACAAATGCGCAACGGGCCCACGCCACCCGCGTTCGCGCCGATCAAACGCGATCAACCCATCGCGCAAAGCCTGCGTTGCGGCGTTTTGCAATTTGGGGTTCAGGCTTGTCTTGACCGCAAGACCGCCTTCCAACACATCCTCTTCCCCGAATTTGTCGACCAATTGGCGGCGCACTTCTTCCGAAAAATAATCGGCGGTAACGCTTTCGCTCTCATCCCGCGATTTTATCTCCAAAGGATCTTTCTGCGCCTCCTCGGCTTCCTCGCGCGTGATGCGTCCGCTTTCCGCCATGCGCCCGATAACCCAGTTGCGCCGCGCGACAGCCGCCGCATGTTCGCGCACAGGGTGATAGTTGTTCGGCGCTTTCGGTAAAGCGGCAAGATACGCCGCTTCAGGCACCGTCAATTCGTCCAACGACTTGTTAAAATAATTCAGCGCGGCGGCAGCCACACCATAAGAACGATTGCCCAGAAAAATCTCGTTCAGATAGATTTCCAGAATGCGGTCTTTGCTCAACACCTTTTCCAACCGCGTCGCCAATATCGCCTCGCGCACTTTACGCGCCAGCGAGACTTCGTTGGTCAGCAACATGTTCTTGGCGACCTGCTGCGTGATCGTCGACGCCCCCATCGGATGGCGTTCGCGCCCCACATTATGCAAATTCACGAACACCGCCCGCGCAATCCCCGCATAATCGACGCCGTTATGCTGATAGAAATCGGAATCCTCCGCCGACAAAAACGCGTCGATCACACGTTTAGGCACGGCGTCAATCGGGACAAATAACCGCTGCTCCGCCGCCACAACAGCCATCATCCGCCCGTCATCGGCATAAATGCGACTAAGCGTGGGAGGCTGATAGTCCTTAAGATAGGCATAATCCGGCAGATCTTTGCTGTAATGCGAAAAAGCCGCCGCCACCAGCACAGCCCCCAACCCGACCGCCAGCAAACCCAAGGATATAAGAGTGGAAAGAAGACGCATGAGAACCCATCACCGCAAAAGACAGCCCCCTTTTACCCCGCTTTGGCGGCGGAGGGAATGGGAAGATCGCGGAAAGACTCAAAGAATCAAGCCGAAGAAAGAACGGGGCGAGATTAAATACTGTTGAAGCAGTCCTTTTCCGACTTTAGCATCGCCGTGATAACGATAAAGGTCGTTAAACTATGCCGGAGCCGGAATCATGAACGTCCCCTATTTCTCCCAGTGGGAATCCCGCGATCTTGTCGAGGCCTTCATCTCCGGCAAAGAAAAGGCAGAAAACGACCCGCTTTGGCAAGCTTCGGGAGCCAAAACGCCCAAAGAATACGCCACTTGGGCGAAACATATCTGCGGCATGGCCTGCCTCAAGATGATCGTTGCCAATAAATTCGGCAAAACCGTCCCCCTTATCGAGTTGGCGCGTTCGTGCCGCAAACATGGCGGATACAAAAAGCTCCCGATGCAAGAGATCAAGGGTCTTTATTACAAACCGTTCGTGGATTTCGTCATACAGGGATTTGGCCTGTCCGCCGAAGTCTGCGTCGACTTCCCCGTCGAACAAGTTCGCGACGCCGTGAACAAGGGCGGATTCTTTATGGCTTCCGTGCATCCCTCCATAAGAAAACCAGAGGAAATTCCTCCCGCCAAAGGAGGCCATTTGATCCTTCTCTTTCGTAATGAAAGACATCCGGAAAAACTAATGTTTCATAACCCGTCCGGCTTTACAAAGAACACACAGGAAAATGTCGAAATGGAGATCGGGGTCTTTAATTCCTTTTACGTATCACGCGGAATCTTTGTTAACGCTTAAGCTTTCTGCTTTTGCCTACTCCTTCGCCACCTGCTTACGCTGCACCATTTCCACCTGCCCTATCGCCTTCCGCGCAAGGCCGAACTCCACAAGTTTCGATAAAAACGCTTGCGGCGTCAGGGGCGGCTTTTCGGCGAGGGCTTGGTGATAGATGACAGTCGAAGGCGTCAACCCGGGAAGACTGTTGGCCTCGATCACCAAGGTTTGATCGGTGCGCGTGTTAAAGAAAATGTCGATACGCGCATAGCCTTGGATACCCAGCGCCTTGGCGGCTTGTTCGATCTTGGTTTTGATAAGGCCGATTTGTGTGGAGGAGATGATCTCGGCGGGAGGCGGCGTCAAATTCACCCCCGTGCCGCCTTGAAATTTTTCTTCCAGCGATAAGACCTGCCCTTGTGCGACCGTAATGCTGGGCGACATTGCGTGATAGGCGCCGTTTTCTTCCCACACGCCAACCGTCAGCTCGATCCATCCGGTTTGATGTTGATGCACCAAATCCAATCCTGTCACATGAATATCGTCCGTCACGATAAAGGGCTCGAGCATCAAATTCTCCGCCTGCGCAGGCAATTCGATCATCAAAGGCTGATGCGCCAGCGTTCCCGCCGCCAGCATCGTCTGTCCATGCGCCAAAGCTTGCAAATACAGCTTCAATTCCCACGCCGACTCCAACCGAACGACGCCCGCCGAACAACCGTCAGACTGAGGCTTGATCAGAATATCGCTCGTGCCCAATTTCCGCACAGCGTCATTCCACACGGTTTCCGCTTCGCCCGCCTGTCCTACAGTCACAAGAATTTTCGCCGACGAGGTCAAAAGAGGGTCTTTCAAGGCGTTCAAAACATCGCCCGTCGCGTTTTTGTCCATGCACAAATGCGAGGCTTCGGAATCCGAACCGTTATAGGCCAAGCCGTAATGATCGAATTTGGCTTGCAAAGTTCCGTCTTCCCCGTCGCCGCCATGCAAACCGATAAAGACAAAGGCGTTTTCCTCGGCTGCTTCCTCGCAAAAACGATCGAGGCTCATGCGGCGCGGCTGGATCAAGGCGTTGGCGGCCAGCGGCGGCAAGCCCAAATGCTGCCGCAAAGGCGGCACAAGCGCGTGAAGTCGCGCCACAATCCCTTCGGCCTCGGCGCAACGCGCCAGAATTTCTTCGACCGTGTGGTTCAGCGTGAAGCTGTAAGGCAAATGCCAAACTTCGTTCCCGGGCGCAAGGATATAGGGCGACGGCGCATAATCCGCCGTATGCAGCAATTTCAGCCATACATTGGTGCCCGACATCAACGAAACCTGCCGCTCTGCCGTCGTGCCGCCGAAAAGAACGCGGATTTTCTGAACCGTGGCGCTCTTCACCTTGGGCTGCACTTTAGCATCAATCCCATAACGCTGCGCCGCATGGCTGACAATCTGGCGCAGCATATCGCCATGGCTAAGCCCTATGCGGCTTCCCTGAATGAACAGATAGCTGTTTTGTTCCATGCCGGAAATGGGATTGAAATCTGAGAAAATCAACCGCCCGTCATCCAACAACCATCCGTCAAGGCGCGAAAAATCGCGCATACCGAAAAACGAAAATAACACTTCTGCGGCTTTTTGAATGCGTCCGATCACTTCGTCGTCGAAGCGCGGCGGGCAATGATATTCGACATGGCAGGTCGGCAGATATTTATGGCGGAAGGTGAACAAATCCCCGCCGATAAGTTCAATTTCTGTCGGTATCAGCGCAACTGGCTTGTTTTGTTGATTTTGCAAAACGACGACGGTGAATTCGCGCCCTTGGCAATACGGTTCGATCAGGGCTTGCGTGCCGTGTTTTTGGGCAAAGATTTCCTGCGCCCGAACGACAGCCTCCTGCGGCGTCGCGGCTGTCGCCACGCCGAGACTTGAACCGCCTGCGGAAGGTTTCACCACAACCTTATCGACATGCGCACGAGCAAAGAAACTCGTCGCCTTTTGCAAGCGCATATCGAGCGTGTCGGCCTCGTCAATCCGGCAATTGGGCAAAGTGGCAAAGCCGTGTTGCGCCATATGCGTATTGGCGATCGCTTTGTCGAACATCAAGCGGCACGCCTTGGCGGGGGAACCGACAAAGGGAATGCCATTTTTTTCAAGAAGTTCCTGAACGTCGCCGTCTTCGCCGAACGCGCCGTGAATGGCGGGGAAAACGATGTCCGTTTCGTGACAGGCGGCGATAAATTCCTTGGTCGTCAAGGGTTGCGCCGTAAGCGCCAATTTATAATCAAAATCCGAAGGCGTATTGGAATAAAGCTGCGACGGCGACAGGCGATACAAATTGCGTTGCAGGTCGCAATAAAACGGAACGATTTCCCACCCAAGCGGAGTCAAATGATCCATCGCCGAACGTGCGGAATTCAGCGAAATGCCTCGTTCAGCCGAAGGGCCTCCACAAATCAAACCAATGCGCATTGCTACCCTATCCCCTTCGTCAAAAAACTAAAAACCCTGCCGCGCAATGTCCCGCGCGAAGTAAGTCAGAATCAAATCGGCGCCCGCCCGTTTAAACGCGCCCAAGGTTTCGCGCACGACGCGCTTTTCATCCAACGCTCCCGCTTGGCTTGCGAATTTGATCATCGCGTATTCGCCGCTGACCTGATAAACGACAAGCGGCAACAAGCTGTTTTCTCGGATTTTGGAAAGAATATCCAGATAAGGCAGTCCGGGTTTGACCATCAGGAAATCAGCACCCTCGGCCTCGTCCATGATCGACTCGCGCAACGCTTCGCGTCCATTGAAAGGGTCTACCTGATAAGCCTTGCGGTCGCCCGTCAAGCCGCATCCGGCGGCGGCGCGGAACGGGCCATAAAAAGCAGACGCAAATTTCGACGAATAAGCCATAATCGGCGTGTCGACAAATCCCGCATCGTCCAGCCCTTCTCTGATCGCGGCAACCTGTCCGTCCATCATCGCAGAAGGGGCAATAATATCCGCGCCCGCTTGCGCCGAATTAACAGCCTGTCGCGCCAGATTGACCAGCGTAGCGTCGTTATCAACGCAACCGTGGCGCAAGACGCCGCAATGCCCGTGATCCGTATATTCGCAAAAGCATGTATCGGCGATCACCAGCGTGGAGGGCGAGGCGTCCTTAGCACGTTTGATCGCCCGCGCCAAAAGCCCGTCTGATTTCCACGCGTCGCTGCCGATCGCATCTTTCTTGTGCGACACGCCGAACAGCATCACCGCTTTAACGCCGTCGGCGGCAATGGCTTTGATTTCCTTGCCAAGATTCAATTCAGGAATGCGCGAAACGCCCGGCATCGAATCGATGGGCACAGGCGCGTCGATCCCCTCCTCGACAAAAATCGGCAGAATAAGATCGTTCATCGTGACGCTATTTTCCCGCACAAGGTCGCGCAGAACAGGCGTTTGACGCAAACGACGCATACGGACGCTGGGAAAAATGTCGCTGGGCATAAGATCCTCATCCAAAGACGCGGGATGAAACATTGTACTCCCCGCCACCTCCTGCAGCAAGAAGAAGTGCCCCCTTTTATCCAACCGGACAAAAAAACGCCGCGCTTTGCAGCGCGGCGTTTCTTTGTCGAGATCAAACGCTTCGAGCTTACTTAGCCAAAACGATTTCGGCGCGACGGTTTTGCGCTTCGCGCACGCCGTCAGCCGTCGGGATCAGCAGATCATCTTTGCCGACGCCGACTTGCTTGATGTGATCGGTTTCGACGCCGAGATTCTTGAGTTCAGCTTCGACCGCCAAAGCGCGACGGACGGAAAGCTTTTGGTTATAGCTTGCCGTGCCCATCGTATCGGTGTGACCCGTCACGGTGATTTTGGCAAAGCCGCCCTTTTGATATTCCTGTGCCGCCGCAGCAATGATGCGCTTGGCTTCAGGCGTAAGCGTCGATTTATCAAAATCGAAGAACACCGTGAAGTTCTGCGCAACAGGGGCCACGACAGGCTTGCTCGCCACAAACGGCGTCACGGCAGGAGCCGTAGCCGTATGCACGGGAGCCAACGCTGGCGCAGGAGCCGCGGTCGCAACAACAGGTTCAGGAGCGGCAAAGCTGTAACGAACACCCACAATGATGTTATGCGAAGCGTTGTCCAAACGGCCTTGACCACCGGCGGTGGAATCGACCTTGGGATCGAACGAGGCGATGTAGCGATAATCCGCCGTGACCGCCCAGTTGCGGTCCAGTTGCGCCGCGACGCCCGCGATGCCCTGATAAGCGCCAACCAACGTGTCGCCCTTCAGGAAGCCGACGCCATTCGCGCCGACGCTCTTCACGTTGACGAAGTCGGGGCCGACACCAGCGCCAACATACGGGGTAAAGATCGAACCCATCTTGAAATCATAAAGGACGTTGGCGAACAAAACATTGTTGCTCACATGACCGCCTGCGCCGGTGAAGCCCGGAACGCTCTTGGTGTTGTTCTGGTTGTGGAAGAACTCACCTTCCAAATGCCAGCCGTTCGACCACGCATAACCAGCATTGCCCAGAACATCGAGATTCAGGTTTTCGTCTTCGGCGTCATGCTTGCCGGAGACCGAACGCAAAGTTGGATCGACGGCGATCGTCGCGCCAACGCCAGCGCCGGCATACCAGCCCGGCGTCGTGTCAGCATGAGCGGCGGAAGTCGCGACAAGCGCGGCGACCAACGCCAAGAGGGATACGGAAAGCTTTTTCATGTCTTGCTCCTTAAAGGTAATCTGTGAACCGATGGGGTATGTAGAAGCATACCACTGGAATGCGGCGTTGACAAAAAGCTTTAAGGCGCAAATGGGACTTTTTCGTGACCCTTCGGCTCATTTGCCGAAATTGTTGTTCTCGTGTGATACATTTACATGGTAGTCTTCCTTTGCCAGACGGTCGGGCGATCGCCCCATCTCTTGAAATAAATGATACACATCAAAGTGTTATCGTATTTGCTTCAAGTGATGGGGAGGAAAGTCCGGGCTTCAGGGGAAAAGGGTGCCGGATAACGTCCGGTTGGGGCGACTCAAAGGAAAGTGCCACAGAAAAAAAACTACCCGCCTTTTCGGAGGCGGGAAAAGGTGAAAAGGTGCGGTAAGAGCGCACCGCGTTTCCGGTAACGGAAACGGCATGGAAAACCCCACCCGAAGCAAGACCGAATAGGAGCCGCATAGCGCATACCTGATCTTTAGGATCATAGGTGCGCGGCATTTTCCCCGTGCGCGGCTCGGGTTGGTTGCTCGAGGCGTTCGGTAACGAACGTCCTAGATGAATGATCGTCCATGGCAAGCAATTGCCAAGACAAAACCCGGCTTATAGACCGTCTGGCACTTTTTTCTTCTGAGGTTTTACTGCGCGCTGCGGATCAACTTGACGAACGGGTCGTGGATTTCCGAATTGCTGGCGATCAAGGCGCCGCTGAGCATCGGGTTTTCCTTGGGCAAGAGAGGGGCCACAAAACCTCCTGCCTCCTTGACCAGCAAAATACCGGCGGCGCAATCCCAGGGGGATAATCCAGATTCCCAATATCCGTCATAACGTCCCGCCGCGACATAAGCGAGATCGAGCGCAGCCGCACCGAAGCGGCGAACACCCGCGACCATAGGCATGACGGCGGAAAGCTGCTTGGTGAAATGCGGTTGTTTATGCATCACGCCCTTGAACGGTGTCCCCGTCGCAATCAGGCAATCGGCAAAATCCTTGCGCCCCGAAACGCGCAGGCGCTTGTGGCTGCTATACGCGCCCATGCCTTTTTCGGCCCAGAAGCTTTCGTTCTTGATGGGATCGAAAACAAGAGCCGCGATCAGCTCCCCCGCCCTTTCGGCGGCGATCGAAATCGCCCAGTGACCGAGACCGTGGAGAAAATTGGAAGTGCCGTCCAACGGATCGATAATCCAGCGTTCCGACTTGTCCGACGTATCGGGATGTCCGTCCGCCTCTTCCGCCAGGAAGCCGAATTCGGGACGTGCCTTGCTTAATTCCAAACGCAGGATTTTCTGCGCGTTCAAGTCGGCGGTGCTGACGAAATCGGCGGGGCCTTTGCGCGACACCTGCAGGTTTTCGACTTCGCCGAAATCCCGCACCAGTCCTTTGGCGGCCTTGTCGGCAGCCTTGAACATCACATTCATCAACGGGGAACGAACGGGCATAAGTCAAACTTTCTGATAAAAGGCTTTAGTCGCGGGCGCGTTCGACATAGGAGCTGTCCGCCGTGTTGACCACGACACGCGTACCGGCTTCGATAAAGGGCGGCACCAAAATGCGCACGCCGTTCGACAGCTTGGCGGGTTTGTAAGACGACGAAGCGGTCTGACCCTTGACGACGGGATCGGCTTCGACCAGTTCCAACACGACAGTCGCCGGCAATTCAACCGACAGCGCCACGCCTTCGTATGTCATGACCTTGCAGACCATCGCTTCGGCAAGAAACACCACGGGATCGCCGATGATGTCCTTGGGGATCGACAGTTGTTCAAAAGTTTCCTGATCCATAAAAGTATAATCGTCGCCTGTCGCAAACAGAAATTGCATTTCATGTTCATGCAGCTGGACGCGCTCGACGGTTTCTTGCGTACGGAAACGGACATTGGTCTTAACGCCAGTGCGTACATCGCGCATTTCGACCTGAATGACCGCGTTGCCCTTGCCCGGGATCATGATTTCGCTCTTGATAACGGACCACAACTTACCGTTGTAATCCATAACATGGCCCTTGCGGATGGTATTGGCGTCAACTTGCATGATGAAAACTCGTTGTTTTAAGAGAAGGTCTTGGGTTCGGCGTGTTTTTGGGTGTTTTTCGCGACTTTGTCAACTTTTCTGGAAACGCGCTCAAAAAACGCAAAGAAAAACCGCCGTCCGGACGGCCCGAATACGGCGGTTTCCTTGTCTTGCGACTTAGTAAGTCTTACTGAGCAACGGCAGGAGCTTCAGAAGCCTTCTTGTGGCCATGCTTCTTGGCGCCGTGCTTCTTGTGGGCCTTGACGGGCTTCGCAGCAGGAGCTTCAGCAGCCGGAGCTTCAACCGCAGGGGCGGCAGGAGCTACAGGAGCTACAGGAGCTTCTTGAGCGAAGACGGGGCCAGCAACCAAAGCGGCGACCAAAGCAGTAGCGAGCAAAAGATTCATCGAACGCATAGGGGGATCCTTTCCATGGAGTTTAGAGCGGACTCGAAAGAGCCGTCAGAGAGAGATTCATAAAAGAGCATGGCAATTTCATGGCGTCAATTTGTTTTTAGATTGTTATTTCTTTCTATTACGCTGTATTTCAAAAAAGTCACAAATCATGGCGAGAAAAAGGCGGAAACTCGGCCCCTACCGCAAAACAGCTTGCCATATCCCGACTTGCGATGATTATATAGCCTGTCTGTGCGAAAGCCCGAACAGAGTCTTCGCTGTCTGGTCGAAAAAACAAACGCCGATTAAGCAAACGCGACCTAGATTTTTTCGGGTTTTCAGGTTGATATGGTCTATACTAGTATCCGCTTCCGCCCTTTTTTTCAGGAGTTTCTCTATGCCTCGCTTGCCGCATTTCGTTTTATTGGCCGTCGCCGTCGCCGCTTTAGCCGCGCCCCTGCCCGCATTTGCCGTGGAGGCTCCCGCTGCTGCACCGTCAACGCGGGCGCATGATCAGGCCGTGCAAGTTCCCGCCGGAAAACTTATTCAGGATTTGGGCGACCACGCCATTAAGCTCATCGCCGACAAGCAACTCTCCGCTGAACAACGCACCAGCGAGTTCAGCAAGATTCTGAGAGATTCTTTCGATCTGAAAACTATCGGTCGCTTCGTAATTGGACGCACCTGGAACGCCGCCACGCCCGAACAACAGAACGACTATATGGAAATGTTCAAGGCGCTGGTGATTCGTAACTATGGCGAGCGCATGACCCTTTATACGGGCGAAGGCTTTCAAGTCGTCGGCACCCGCCCCGAATCAGATATGGACACGACCGTGTTAAGCCAGATCACGCATCCCGATGGATCGAAACCCACGACGATCGATTGGCGCGTGAGGCAGAAGGACAACAAGCTTGGCGTGATCGATGTCGTCGTCGAAGGCGTCAGCCTCAGCGTCACGCAAAAGCAGGAATACGCTTCCGTCATCCAAAACAACGGCGGACAAATTGACGGCTTGCTGCAAACGATGCGCTCGCAATTGAAAACCCCGGCGCAAGCGTCCAAGTAAGGAACAACAAAAAGCCCGCACCGTTGCGGTTTGCAACGGTGCGGGCTTTTATTTTGCCCAAAAGAGCCCTTTTTAGACGACAATTTCTTCAGGCTTGAAGAAATAGGCGATTTCGGTGTTGGCGTTTTCCAAGCTGTCGGAGCCGTGAACCGAATTGGCTTCGATGCTTTCCGCGAATTCCTTGCGGATCGTGCCCGCAGCGGCATTGGCGGGATTGGTCGCGCCCATAATTTCGCGGTTTTTGGCGACGGCGTCTTCGCCTTCCAAAACCTGAACCACGACGGGGCCCGAGGTCATGAACGAGCACAAATCGGCGAAAAAGGGACGCGATTCATGCACGGCGTAAAAGCCTTGAGCCTGCGCGAGCGTCAGACGAAGACGCTTCTGCGCAACGATGCGAAGACCGGCTTCTTCGAACTTGGCGTTGATCTTGCCGGTCAGATTGCGACGCGTCGCGTCGGGCTTAAGAATAGAAAGGGTGCGCTCATTAGCCATAAAAATAACTCCATCATGTTGAGGTGGGCGGTTTATAGACGGCTTGGACGCAGGGCGCAAGGCGGTTGGATCGGGGGCTATCCATCGGTGTCCGGCTGTCGCTCTTATAATCTCTTGAGATCTCGATAGAAATTCTCATGCGGACCAAGCGCCAAAAGGGTCAGAGTGATGACCCGCGCTTCAAAGCTATAGGCAAGCAGCATCGGCTGTTTGACCATTTTAAATTTCTGCACAAGAACGCCGGCCAAATCGCCAACTTTGGCCTCGCCTAGGTCGGGGTCGGCAATAATCGCACGAACAGCGGCATCGAGGTCTTTTTTCTGATTGGCGTGAAGTTTTTTGACGGCTTTGCTGAAAGTCGGCGTTTGCAGGACTTTCATGACGAGGAACCAAATTTATAAGGGGTCGCATCCCCTTCCCGCGCCTCCTGCCGCGCCATCAAGATGGCCGTAATAAAATCAAAGGACAGGTCGGGATTTTCTTCCGCAATTTTGCCAATACGCGACCAATATTCGATCTGCTTAGGAATCGAGCGGCTATAAACTTCGCCGAAGCGGCGTGCGTCTTTGATCAGTTCGTCGGAGAGCTTAACCGTCGTCGCCATATTTTCCTCGATGTGCCAGAAGATTACTTAAGGCGCCATTATATGCCAAAAGGAGTAAATAAGCAACCTTTTGCACGACAGGTCTATAGCCATTACCCTTTCAAGGTTAGCCCTTCCGTCCCCGCCTCGACCGTAACCGTCTGCCCATCAAGGATCTTTCCGGCGAGGATGTCTTGCGCCAGAGGATTTTGCAGGGTGCGTTGGATGACGCGTTTGAGGGGGCGTGCGCCGTAAACGGGGTCGTATCCCGCCTCCGCCAACCAATCAAGCGCGGCGGGGGAAAGAGCGAGGGTTATTTTCCGGTCTTCTAAAAGCGCGTCCAGCCGCTTGAGCTGGGTCGTGACAATCGCCGCCATATTGTCGCGGGACAGACGGCGGAACAGCAGAATTTCATCAAGCCTGTTCAGGAATTCAGGGCGGAAGTGACCGCGCACCGCTTCCATCACTTTGTCCCTTGTGCGCGGCGATAATTCTTCGCCGTCGTCTTGCGCAATGGCGTCGGATCCGAGATTCGATGTCAGGATAATCAGCGTGTTTTTGAAATCAACCACCCGCCCCTGCCCGTCCGTCAGGCGTCCGTCGTCCAACACTTGAAGCAAGATGTTGAAGACATCGACATGCGCTTTTTCGACTTCGTCGAACAGGATCACCTGATAGGGACGCCGCCGCACGGCCTCGGTCAAGGTGCCGCCTTCCTCATAGCCGACATAACCCGGGGGCGCACCGATCAACCGCGCCACGGAATGTTTTTCCATATATTCTGACATATCAATGCGCTGCATCGCTTGTTCGTCATCGAAAAGAAATTCCGCCAAAGCCTTGGTTAGTTCCGTTTTTCCCACACCCGTGGGGCCGAGGAAAAGGAAAGAGCCTATCGGGCGGTTGGGGTCTTGAAGTCCTGCACGAGCACGTCGCACAGCGTTCGATACCGCGACAACGGCTTCGTCCTGACCGATCACGCGCTGGCGCAAGGATTCTTCCATCTTCAACAATTTATCGCGCTCGCCCCCCAGCATTTTATCGACCGGAATGCCCGTCCACCGGCTAACAATCGCCGCGATGTCGCTGTCCTTCACGACTTCGTCGAGCATCGCGTTTTCCGATTGTTTTTGCGCGTTTTGCAGCTTGAGCGTCAGGTCGGGAATGACGCTATAAGTCAGCTCGCCCGCGCGGGTGAAGTCGCCTTTGCGTTGAGCCTGCTCCAATTCGGCGCGTGTTTGTTCCAGCCGTTCTTTTAGTTTCTGCGCACTTCCCAACTGGTCTTTTTCGGCACGCCAGCGCGAGGTCAGGTCGGCGGATTGTTTTTCCAAATCGGAAAGTTCCCCTTCCAGCCTGCCCAGCCTTTCCTGAGAGGCGGCGTCTTGTTCTTTCTTCAACGCTTCGCGCTCAATCTTCAACTGAATGATCTTGCGATCAAGTTCGTCGATTTCTTCAGGCTTGCTGTCCACTTCCATACGCAAACGCGCTGCCGCTTCGTCGATAAGGTCTATCGCTTTATCGGGAAGAAACCGGTCGGTGATATAGCGATTGGACAAAGTCGCCGCCGCGACAATCGCGCCGTCGGTGATGCGAATGCCGTGATGCAGTTCATATTTTTCCTTGAGCCCACGTAGGATAGAGACCGTGTCGATCACGGAGGGCTGGTTGACAAAAATCGGCTGAAAACGCCGCGCAAGCGCCGCGTCTTTTTCGATATATTGTCGGTATTCGTCCAGCGTCGTCGCGCCCACGCAATGCAAATCGCCCCGCGCCAAAGCGGGTTTCAGCATATTGGACGCATCCATTGAACCGTCGGCCTTGCCTGCGCCGACAAGCGTATGAAGTTCGTCAATAAAAATGATGACTTCTCCGGCGGCGGCGGAGATTTCTTGCAAGACGGCTTTCAGGCGTTCTTCGAATTCGCCGCGAAATTTCGCGCCTGCGATCAACGCGCCGAGGTCGAGCGACAATACCTTTTTATCTTTCAGACTTTCCGGCACATCGCCGCGAATAATGCGCTGCGCCAGACCTTCGACAATCGCCGTTTTGCCGACGCCTGGCTCGCCGATCAGAACGGGGTTATTCTTGGTGCGCCGCGCCAGCACTTGAATGGTGCGACGGATTTCTTCATCGCGGCCTATGACGGGGTCGAGTTTGCCGTCCCGCGCTGCCTGTGTCAGATCGCGCGCGTATTTCTTCAGCGCGTCATAACCTTGTTCCGCCGTGGCGGTGTCGGCTTTGCGTCCGCCGCGTGCGTCGTTAATGGCGCGGTTCAAGGTTTCCGCCGTCACGCCCGACGACACCAAAGCTTTCTGCGCGGAGGATCCTTGCGCCAAAGCGATGCCCAGCAAAAGTCGTTCGACCGTGACATAGCTATCGCCCGCCTTTTTGGCGATTTCCGTCAAAGAAGCAAGAAAACGCGCAAATTCTGGGGACATATGAAGCTGGTCAGCATTGCCTTGGGCATAAACTTCGGGAATTTTTTGAAGATTGGATTCCACGTTGCGCAACGCCTGTTGCGGGTCGCCGCCTGCGGCGCGGATCAGCCCCGCCGCCATGCCTTCGCGGTCGTCGAGAAGGGTTTTCAGCAAATGATCCAGTTGCAGCGTCTGGTGGCGCTTGCCCATCGCCAGCAATTGCGCCGACTGGATAAAACCTTGAGATCGTTCGGTAAAGTTTTCAAAATCCATGGGAACCCCGCTGCTTCACCCCTATGATGTAGGGAGAGGCGGGAAAATTACAAGCTACATAATGACCAATTGTCTGAGCATCAGATCGTGTACAGGGATAGGGGCTGTGACGCTGTTAATCTGCCGCAGCATTTCCTGACGCAGGAAAGGCATGGAAGCGGGATCTTCGATTTCATCAAGCTGCACTTTAGAGAAGAAGGCGTTAAGCTTGTCCGTTATGCGGGGCTGAAACCCTTCGAGGGTGGGAATGTCTTTGCGCGCGACCTCCAGCGCGATATCGACCCGCACATGCACCGAGCCAGCCCCCCCGAGGGACACCGTCATTCGCGGCAAGTCGAGATAGGCCATATCGCTTATAAAGCCGTGCGCTACCGGCACGGGATGTTTAATAAGCCCTATCCTGTCAGCCATATAGTAACCACACACGGCCAATGCTACGAATATGGCTACGCCGATGATGTAAACACGCAGAATGCTATTTTTGGTCGTCTGGGATTTCATAAAACTTCTTTCGATTGTTCATGGAGCATATACCCCCATGTTTAATGAACTTTTAAAGATACAATTGTTCATGTATTATCAGGGCATTGTCCTTATTGGGTGCTGGTTATGACTAACGTGACTGTTTCTATCGCCTCCGACCATCGCGGTTTTCCTTTAAAAGCGCTTTTTTCCGCGCGTTTGAAGGAGTGCGGGCATGCCGTGGTCGATTTCGGCACGCATGACGAAAACAGCTGCGACGCGGGCGATTTTGCCCAGCGCGTAGCGGAAGATCTGAAAAAAAACCCTAGCCATGTCGGAATCTTGATCTGCATGTCGGGCCAAGCCATGACGATAACCGCCAATCGTTACCAGCATATCCGCGCCGCTTTGTGCCTGAACACAACCATGGCGCGTTTGGCGCGTCAGCATAACGACGCGAATGTTCTGGTGATAGGAGCCCATATGACGGGTCAAGAAGTGGCTTTAGATTGCCTCGATACTTTTCTGACGACAGCGTTTCTTGAGGGCCGCTTTGTTGCACGGCGTGACAAGCTGACGGCGATGGGCGGGCTTTAAGAACCGCGTTCTATTCTAATGCCGTATCTCCGCCTCGGTCTCCGTCTGGGGCATCGCCGCCATTTCGAGCAAGGCCATCAGCATATCGGCGCGGGCGGCAAAGCTTCCGGCCTCCAGCAAAGCCTGTTTTTCGTTGGGTGCCAAAGGACAGATCATGATGATCGTCGGCAAAAGAACGTCGTTCGGGGCGTTTTTGACCACGCTCCAATCGACAGAGATTGCGTTCTTCTTGAAATAAATCTGCATCAGCCCCAGCAGGCGTTCGCGGTCGATAGCGGAAGGATCGTTTTCGCCGAGGTCGGTCAGATAGGGCTCCCAATCGGGTTTGACCGTTCGATACAGGCGCGAGGTCGGCAGCTCTGCCGCCACGCGGAACCGGCATAGGCCGGAGAGGACGATCAAAAGCGTGCCTTCGTCGGTTTCATTGAACGAAGTAATGCGTCCCGCGCACCCGACCGAATAAAGCGGCGGGTTTTGGGAATCGCCCGTGACGCTGGGCTGGATCATCCCGATGATGCGGCCTTTCCCCAAAGCGTCTTCGACCATCGCCAGATAGCGGGGTTCAAAAACAGTCAAGGGCAGCCGCGCATGGGGCAGCAAGACGGCGCCCGCCAAAGGAAAAATCGGCAGAATCGACGGCAAGGCCGAGGGGATAGTCTTGGCAGAGAGGATTGCGCCGGTCATGAGAATAAGATCGAGGACAGGCGCTTGCGCGCGGAAAGGGTCAAAGGATCGGTTGCGCCGAAGGCCTCAAAAAATTTGACGAGTTGTTTCCGCGCCGCATCTTCGTTCCATGTTCGGGCGCGGCGGACGATTTCCAGCAAGTGATCGACGGCGTCTTCGCGGCGACCGGCGGCGTAAGAGGCCAAAGCAAGATCGAAACGCGCTTGGTGATCGGCGGGATTTTGGGCGAGTTTCGCTTCCAATTCTGTTGCCCGTCCTGCGCTTTGTCCTGCTTGCTCTGCCAGTTCGATGGCGGCGCGAAGGGGGGCGAGGGCTTTGTCTTTGGCAACTTCGGCGGAGGCGGCATCCAAGATTTCACGCGCTTTAATGATGTCACCCTCCTCGACCGCGCAGCGCACAAGCCCTGCATACGCGACGGCGTGAGCGGGTTCCATATCGAGAATATCGGCATAGATCGCACGAGCGGTGTCGATGTCCTTGGCGGCAAGATAATCCGCCGCTTGTTTCAAGGCGGTTTCAAGCCCGTCTTTTTCTTCACCGCCTGCGCCTGTCGCTTTCAACAGCTGATCCAGCCACGCTTTGACTTGGGATTCCGGCAAGGCTCCGGCAAAGGCGTCGACGGGGCGGCCTTGATGAAAGGCGAAAACGGACGGCACCGATTTCACGCCCATTTGTTGGGCGATAGGTTGATTGCGATCAACGTCGATTTTGGCGAGTTTAACGGCACCCTTGGACGCACGCACGAGTTTTTCCAACACGGCGGTCAATTGCTTACACGACCCGTCCCACGCCGCCCAAAAATCGACCAGCACCAAGGACGTGCGCGAAGCGTCCAGAACATCCGCCTTGAATGTCGCCAGCGTCACATCCTTGACGGCGTTATCGGCGGCGGGTTGCGCGGAAGGGGTGAGCGAAGACAACATGGGGAGACTCTGTAAAAAGGGTGTGGGGATAGATAAGCCCTTTTAGGGACGTTTCGCAAGAGAGGGAATATCTTGTAAACGGGTTTATCAATTGCTGCGTTGACGCATTACGGGACTCGACTACAATCCATAGCGGTAACATCAAAAGGCCGAGAGGGTATGACGACAAAGCCCCCATCAAAAAGGTTTCCGCGTGTCGGCGTGGGCGGGTTGATCGTTCAGGGTGAAACCGTGCTGCTTCAACTCCGAGCAAAGCCGCCGGAGGTCGATTACTGGAGCAACCCGGGCGGCAAGGTTGAATGGGGAGAAACGCTCGAAGACGCCCTGCGCCGTGAAGTAAAAGAAGAGCTTGATCTTGACGTCGCCATTGTCCGTTTACTTTGCATTACCGATCACATTGTCCCCGCTGACGACTCCCATTGGGTCACGCCCGCGTTTCAACTGGCGATCATCCACGGCACGCCACGGAACATGGAGCCTACCTCGACCAAGGAGGTTCGCTGGTTTTCGCTCAATCAGTTGCCCGAAAATTTAACCCTACCGACTCGCCGCGCGTTGGATGCTTACTTCACCTGCGGCAATTGATCCTGTTTGGTCAAGGCTACCGTGATTTCCTTGGCTTTTTCCGGCGGCATTTTGGCCATGATCGGGGCGGTGCGAGCGGGTTTCATTTTTTGGATGACGCCCAGAAGCACAGGCATGTCCATCGTATCAAAGATTTTGGCGGCTTCGTCCGGCTTCATGGTTTCATAAATCTTGACCAGATTATCGAGCTGAACCTGCTGTGCGCCGTTGGCCTGGTTGACCATGGACTGTAATTGCTGGCGCAGCGTTTCCATTTCCTTGATCTTTTGCCCGACGCGCTGTTCCGTGACTTTCAGCAAGGATTCGCGGGTGTCGAGATCGCGGGAGCGTTTTTCCAATTGTTCGCGCCGGTCGGAAAGCTGCTTCAAAACATCCATTTCGGCGGGCGAAACATCGGCGTCCGGCGGCGGGGGCGTTAGGGAGGATTCGGCAGGCGTTTCCAACGCTTTCTTGGGTTCAGGTGCGGACGTGGATTCCTTGGCGGGGGCGGCTTTGGAAGGCGCGGCGTCTTCGGCTTGCGCCGGATGCAGCCATAATTTTCCCGAAGCGACGACGTCCCACATATCGGCGGCACGTAGCCCCATGACTAAAACGCCCAGCAAGACGGCGGCGGGAAGGACAAAACGTGGATTGAGGAGGGATTTTTTCATAGGAGCCTACCTCATCTTTTTCAGGGCTTGCATCAATTCCTGTTCGGCGCGTGACGTCGGCGGCGCGTCTTCACGAACAGGTGCGACGGCGGCGGGTTTTTGGCTCGACCGTTGTTCGACCGGCGCAGGGGTTTTGTTGGCAGGCGTTTGATCGGTATTCATGGCGTTAGAGGCCTTGGTCGAAAGCCTTTCAGCAACACCGTCCGCGCTTTCGACGATGAAGTGCAATTCGTCGCGCACCATGATTGCTTTTTCGACCAGCTTTTCCAAATCGTCGCCGCTTTCGCGCGCGGCGGCGCGTAAAGATTTGATCCCCGCCTCCGCCCGCATGACGGCACCGTTAAAGTCGCGCACAAAGCGTTCCATTTCGGCGCGGGATGCCCGTAAATCCTGAAGCTGTCGGATCAGCCTGATCGCTTGCGCGACGCCCACGCCGACGACGCCGATCAAGACGACATCAAGAATTAGGCCAATCCATTCCGTCATAGCTCGTCCTCGTTATGCTGATTCAACGTAACCTCCTCAACGCGCACCGCGACATGGTTGTTCAAAGACCCCATGCGCCCCTGAAACAAGGTGACGTCGCCCGCACGCAGGGAAACCAGATCGTCGGCCTTGACGTTCAGCATCAGGCGCGATCCGGGCTTCCAATTCATGATTTCCTTCAAAGGCACCGTGACTTCGTCCAAAACCGCGCGCACCTTCATATCGGTGACCAGCAGTTCGTTGCCCAAATGGGTTTCCCAAATGCTGTCGCGCCCGAATTTTTCGCCCATGAACATCTGCAGCAACAATTCGCGGATGGGTTCGAGCGTCGCATAGGGGATCAAAACCTCGATACGTCCGCCGCGATCTTCCATGTCGATGCGCAATTTCGCCAGAACGGCGGCGTTGGCGGGACGGGCGATGGTGGCAAAGCGCGGATTGGTTTCCAAACGGTCAAAGCGGAACGTAACCGGCGACAAAGGATCGAACGCGCCCGACATATCGGCGAGCACGACGCGCACCAGACGTTCGACAAGATTGCGTTCGATGGTCGTATAGGGGCGCCCTTCGATGCGCATTTGCGCTGTGCCGCGTCTGCCGCCCAAAAGCACGTCGACGATAGAGTAGATCATCGCGCTGTCGATCGTCATTAGGCCGGAATTGTCCCATTCCTCGGCCTTGAACACGCAGAGCATGGCGGGAAGAGGGATCGAATTCAAATAATCGCCGAAACGCACCGAGGTGATTTGATCAAGGCTGACTTCGACGTTATCAGAGGTGAAGTTACGCAAAGAAGTGGACATCATGCGCACCAGACGGTCGAACACGACCTCGAGCATCGGCAGGCGCTCGTAATTGACGAGCGCGCTGTTGATGAGCGCCATAATGCCTGAATTTTCCTGATCGCCCGCGCCGCCGTCACCGAAGCCCAGCAGACTGTCGATTTCGTTCTGGCTAAGAACGCGCGCGGCGGCACCACTATCTTCCGCACTGCTTCCAGCAGCCTCCCATTCGGCGGCCATCTTTTCTTCTTCGGTCATCTCGTGTTCGGGCAGATCAGCCATACATGCCCCCTAAGACGATGGTTTGCGGCAAAAGATTTTCCGCCGCCGGTTTGATTCCGAATTTTGGCTTCCGAATGCCCCTCATCATTGCACCAGCATTTCTTGAAACAAAACATCGCGGATGCGCACCGGCTGCGCCGCTTCGGTCACGCGCATCAGAAGCTCTTCACGCAAACGATACATGCCTGCGGAACCCCGCAAATCCTCGATGCGCAGTTCGCGCAAATAGACCTGAAAATTATCGATAATGCGCGGCTTGACCGAATCCATCAAAGGCGCGTCCTTTTCATCGGCTAATTCCAGACTGATTTTGACTTTCAGATAATTCGGATGTTTGCCCTCGCCGCTGAGGTTCACGATCATGTCGCCCAGCGCGTAGTAGGTTGGTTTGCCCTTGGTCTCTTCGGCAGCAAGGCTTGTTTTCTCCGCGTCTTTTTTCGATCCCAGAACAAGAAAAGAAGCGCCCCCGATGCCGACCAAAAGAAAGACAGCCGCGACCGCGCCGAAGATTATGATCTTCTTCTTTTTCTTTGCCGCTTTGGCTTTGGCTTCCTCGGCTGCAGCTTCTTCAGCGCTGACTTCGGCACCTTCTTTTTCTTCGCCCTCGGCGTCTTTTTTCTTGTCTTCAGCCACGATCAACCCCACGGAAACTGCGAGACTATCGGGTTTGAAGCCAACCGCCCCGAACCCGCCTCCCCCTTAATTAACCAATCATGGTTAATAAGCCATTCTGTTCGGAAGTGCCACGGTTTTCGGGCGATTCGAACGAAGGTTAATGATTCTAACCTCTTCAAACGGCTCTGTCATCCGGCGTTTTAAATCCAATTTACGATTTCGGCTGTGGGGCAAAAAACGCGTTTTGTTGCCCAACAGCCGTGATCGTCGACAGATTCTTAGGCCATGCCCTGCGTCGCCATCGTTCCCACCTGATCGCGTTGCGCGGCGTAAAGCGACATGAAATCGATCGGTTGCAGCGAGATGCTGGGGAATCCGCCTTCGCGCACGGCGTTGGCGATAATGGAACGAGCGAAGGGGAACAACAGGCGAGGCGCTTCGACCAACAGGAACAGCTTGATCTGTTCTTCCTGCAATTCCGGCAAGGTGAATACGCCAGCATACGACAATTCCGCGATAAACGCGGTTTTGCCCACCAGTGTTGATTCTAGCTTGATTTTGAGGACGGATTCATACGCTCCGCCGCCAAGCCCCCGCGACAGCACGTTAACGTCGAGCTTCATGTCCGGCTGCGTTTGCAGATCGTTAAAAATGAGCGGCGCATTAGGGCTTTCGAAGGAAAAGTCCTTGATATATTGCGCGCCAAGCCCGATCTGAATATTGACGGTTTGCGGGGCGGGAGGCGTTGTCGTTTCGTCGGTCATAATAAGGGTTCTGGGGTTCGGGTTGGCTTTGAGGGATAAGATATCTCCCTGAATATTTCCTTTCTGCCACTGATTCCTTTTCTCCGCAACGTGAACGGGGCTATACTCCCCCGACATTCAATCTTGGGAGTTCGATTATTCCTATGCAAGTCGATATCGATATTCTTGTCTATGCCGTCATCGCTGCCCTTCTTTTGGGGCGGTTATGGGCCGTTCTTGGCTCGCGCAACGATCATGAGCCGCAGCGCCCCAGCCCCTTTGCACCACCGCCCCCCCCTGTCAGCGATGCCGCCCTTGGTGCACAGCAGAATAACGTATCGCGTATGCCGCCCGCTATCCTGCCACCCAATTCGTTGGCGGGGGGCTTGGCACAGGTCAAGGCGTTGGACGCTTCGTTCGAAGAAAAACCGTTCTTGCAGGAATCCCGCGACATCTTCACCGCCGTTGTCGGCGCCTATGCCGCCGGAAATTTGACCCGCATCGCCGACTTGCTGTCGCCCGATCTTTTGGGGCAGTTTCAGCAAACGGTCAACGCCCGTACCGCCGCAGGGCAAGTCGCGCATAGCCGCATCGCCCGCATCAAGGAAACGGAAGTTCTCGCCGCCCGCGCCGAGGCCACGCGCGCCTATGTCACGGTCAAGTTCGTCAGCGATCAGGAAAACATCCTGCGCGACGCACAAGGCGCGATCCTTGGCGGCGCAGAAGGAAAATACGAGGAAGTCACCGACACATGGACCTTCGCCCACGACACGCAAGCGTCGGGGACGAAGTGGGTGGTGGTGGAGACGCGGGGTTAGTGCTCAAGCCGTTCTTCATAAAATGATCTTCGTACGCTTGGCCTGACGGAAGCGTCCAAGGCAGAGTTATTCTCAGCCACAACGCCTGCTTTCATGAATGACCTGAAATCATTCAGAAGCTTGGCACTTCCCTCATCCCCTCGTGGCGATAGGAGCGTCACATCACCGGAGAAATCCTGAGCGATGAAGTTCTGAAGTTTGCTTGCGGATAAGCGGGTCATGACACTCACCTCATATAAAAATATCTAAAATGTATGATTTCATTTAAGCATGGCTTGGTTAAGCTTCGTTTAATAATTCGAATTATTTTTCGCTTTTGAAGAGAAAAACGTGGCCCTTATGCCATCCCGTTGTTGTTTCAGCAAAAAATGGGTTCCCTTTTCCTGCTTTGCGAGAAGAAATGTTTCTAAGCCTTCGTCCAATCGCCTTGAATCGCTTGCCAGCAGGTCAGCGCCGCCAGCGCAGCGGTGTCGGCGCGGAGAATGCGGGGGCCGAGGCGGACAAAGAAGGCGTTGGGGGCTTTACGCAACAGTTCTAATTCGTCGGAAGCAAAGCCGCCTTCGGGGCCGGTAACAACAGCGGCTTTGGAAAATTGACGTAATTCGGCAGTATGGAGGGCGTCGTGAATCGGCGTGGCGTCGCCCCATTCGGCGCAGACGATCATGGCGCGGTCTTGGGGAAAAACATCGATCAGATCGGCGAGCGAAACGGGATTGCCTATCGCGGGAACGCTGAGGCGGTCGGATTGTTCCGAAGCTTCGCGGCAGAGGTTATAAGCGCGGTTGGCGTTGACCTCGCGGATTTGGGTGCGCTGAGTCAAAATGGGTTGAATTTCGCTGACGCCAAGTTCGGTCGCTTTTTCGATCATCGTGTCAAAATGCGCTTTCTTGATCGGGGCGCAGCATAGCCAAAGGTCGGGTTCGGTCAGTTGCGGCCTGACTTGCTCATGCAGTTTGATATCGATGGTCTTCTTGCC
>CAIXLI010000050.1 GCA_903920205.1 uncultured Pseudomonadota bacterium | reverse complement strand
TTGCGAGATGACCGTGGCGGTCTTGTGCTCAAAATCATCCGGCTCAAGGATAAGCTGTTGTAATCGAATGGTTGAATCAGGACGGCGCGCTTCATCGACAATTTCTTGGAATTTATCGTGAGCAACGATGCTTAGACGATCAACCACCGGAACGCCAGTGCGTTGTCCGTAAGGCAACCGAAGGCCACGGCCTATCGACTGTTCGATCAATATCCGGGCATTGGCGGCGCGGAGTGGAACGATGGTGTATAGATTGGTAACGTCCCAACCTTCTTTCAGCATATTGACGTGAATCACGATTTCGGTCGGCTCATCGGGGCTTTCGACGGCCAGCAACCGCTGAATCATGACATCTTCTTTTTCCCCGGTCATGCTCGAGTCGACCTGAATGGCTCGGCCTTTATAACGTCCACCGAAAAATTCGTTGGACTCGACGAGTGTTAGTAATTGTGCGGCATGGGATGTGTCGCGTGCGATCACGAGCACAAATGGCTTAACGATGCGCTTACCGGTTTCGCGAGCATAGGTTTCTAATTCAACCTTGGTGGCTTCATGCAGACGGATGCCATCTTCCAGCTTCAACTTTTCTAAAGCTTCAGGCGACATACCTGCTGCGCTAAAGTTTCTGCGTGTAACGACAGCAGGCTCTTTCACAAACCCGTCTTCCATCGCTTTTGCCAAAGGATAATCCAGTACAACATTTTTAAATTGTACTGGCTCTCTTGGCGTTTCTACGAATGGCGTGGCGGTCAATTCTAACCCCAGCACAGGCCTCAATTCATTAATGGCGCGCACACCTGCGGAAGCACGATACCGATGAGATTCATCCATCAGCAAAACGAGGTCAGGCAATCCAGCCAGATAGTCGAAATAGCTTTGTCCGATATATTCAGCGAGCCGTTTGATCCGGGGCAGCTTGCCGCCACGCACTTCGGAATTGATCTTCGATATGTTGAAGATATTGATTTTGCAACGCGCAACCTGATCGAAAAGATTGCCCGCCAATTGCTGATAGTCGTCACCAGTGATAATCGCGGGTGGAGCGATTGAAAACTCAGAGATCCCCTTAAACACATATTTAGGCGTGTTGGGCGTGAAGTCTGCAATCAGCTTGTTGTAAATGGTCAGGTTAGGCGCGAGCACAAAGAAATTGTTGATGCCATGCACCAGATGCAGATAGGTGACGAACGCGCCCATCAATCGAGTTTTGCCAACGCCGGTCGCCAGTGCAAAGCAAAGCGACGGAAATTCGCGTTCAAAATCCGTGACGGATGGAAATTCCGATTTGATGATGTCTAGCGCGGCAGCGAGATCGGCATTCTTGCGCGGCGGTACAATCTCTGTCACGCGATCAAGGATCTCGAGTGAACGCCGTTGCGGTTCGCGGAGCGACAGACGGCCTGATATGGAATTGACGTGGCGATTCATGACTTACCCGATACTTAGATAAAGCTGTTTTAAGTTATTGATAGATTGTTTAATTTCATTCGCTTCCTTTCGAATATCGACCAATTCCGTTTCTTTGGCATGATCTCCCATCATTGCGACAAACATGCCTTGCGCATGAGCGTCAAATAACTCAACGATCCTTTTCAAAAGGTGGTGGAGTTCTTCGTTGTTTATCAGCGGAAATAGTGCCGATACCAGCTCCTTAGATTCCAACTCTCTTTCGATCTTAGTTCCGTTAGGTCCGATCACGCCATTTAGCAAGTAGTCAACCGCCTGAAAATGCGGCGCCAAAAGGTTTGCTTGAGCAACCTTTCGCGATTTTTCGGCTTCCCTGGCTGATCTTTCTGCCGCATCGGCGGACTTTTCGGCTGCGCTAGCGGACGTCAAAGCCGTGTCTGCTGACTTTTGGGCATCCTTGCGAGACAGCACGGCAATGCCCATGGATGCGACAGCGGCAATAGCTGAAACAGCTGCAATAACATCTGCATATTGAGATGTGTCACTCATCGTCGCCCCCGAACAAAGAAGGTTCCGTCGATTTGGTCTTTGCTTTGGCTTTCAGTTTGCGTGGAGTTGGAATATCGACTTGGGGTTCTTCGGCCATTGGCAGGTTCTGGACGTTGAGTGAGTAATCGTCGTGACCCCATTCGCATTTGGACAGAACGGCGCGGGGGATTTTTTTGATAGTGAGGTTAGGGTAGCGGTCAACTTTGCCACGGAAAGCGGCGCAGAGGACGAGCAAGGAACGATCTGTGCCGACATCTTCGCTTAAGGCATGAAGCTGATCGGCACCCAGAGTTTGCGTCGTGATATAGATGAAATCGCGTTCGGTGGATTGGCCTTGCTGCCAATAAATCGTGTCGCTTGGGGCGTAAGTGAAGCCTTCCAGCTTGCACAAGGCCTCGGTCAGTTGCGAGGCGTTATATTCCTTGCTGATAACCCAATTGCCCCATTTGTCTTTTTCAAGAAGCGAGGGCGCAATGCGGTAATAGCGGAACCCGCCGCCGCCTGTCCATCCCGTGGCTTCCGTCACGCCGCCTTGGTCCTCGCCATCAATGACCTTTTTCAAGCGCGGAATAATGTGAGTATGACAATGCTCCCCCAACTCTACCATAATCCACCGCCGCCCCATTTTATGGGCGACTGCGCCCGTTGTGCCGGAACCGCCGAAGGAGTCGAGTACGAGATCGCCGGAGTTAGTGGCAAGTTCGATAATGCGCTTTAGCAGCCGCTCAGGTTTTGGTGTTGCAAAAAGGTCTTCGTGAAACAAGCCCCGCATTTCTTTCTTTGATTCATCATTATGCCCGACTTCATCGTGCAGCCAGACAGTAGTTGAAACGATAGTATCAATAACTTCTGAAAGAAATCTCTTGTATGCAGGTCGTGAGTCACCAGTAATTCCGAACCAAATCCTATTATCTGCAATCAGCTCGGCAAATTTTTCTTTTGTATATCTCCAGCTTGTTCCTGATGGAGGAAGCACCTCTCTACCAGATGGAAGCTTAACTGGAAAAATTGCATAACCCCTTTCTTCATTCCGGAGAACGTTGTCCGGCTTCCATGCACCGCGCGGATCATTATCTTTATTTGTGTATCTTGATGTTTGCTTCTCTGTCTTGGGAAGTCGACCCAAAGTGAATTTCTCCAGTCTCTTTGCTATCACCAAAATATAATCATGCGACTCAGAAAAATATCTTGAGTCAGATTTTGGAGCGTACTTCTTTTGCCATATCACACTTGAAACAAAGTTTGCCCTTCCAAATACCTCGTCGCAAAGAACCTTCAAATAGTGCGCCTCATTGTCGTCAATGGTGATCCAAATAGAGCCATCTTCAGATAGCAGGTTGCGCAATAGCTCTAACCTGTCGCGCATCAGGCCAAGCCAAATCGAATGCTCAATCCCATCATCATAATGCGTAAACGCCGAGCCAGTGTTATAAGGCGGGTCGATAAAAACGCATTTCACCTTACCAGCGAATTCCTGCTCCAACGCCTTCAACGCCAGCAAGTTGTCGCCAAAAATCAGCCGATTGTCAAAAATGTCGTTATCGGAAACGCGCTGCTTGGCATGATACGACCTCGCCGCATCCTCCAACAGAATCCTCGGCTCCAACTGAGGCCGCTGATCTTTCCCAATCCACGTCAATTCAAGTTTTTGCTTTTTACTCATTCTTCATATGATCCTTATGGCATTTCTAACGGATATAAGCGGCACTGTCCGCTTTTGGATTCATAGTAACTGCCTGATTTTTTATATCGAGGAATGTCTCCTCCATTAGGACAGGTGATCGCGACACCCAACTCAACAACCTTTTCAGCGAATTCCCGAATGTCTTTATCGAATGCCTCTTGGCCGGACACACTAAAATGACACCCGACTTTGTTGCGCACCCAAGCAAAGGCGTCGATTGCATCTAAGATGGGTTCAAGCTGGATAGTTTCGGCAATGTCCCCGTCATCATCTAGGCGTTCAATTTTTAGGTGCTTGCGCTTCTTCTTACTTAGGCCGTCCAATAATTCCCCTAACATATAGTCCTGAGAAGCTTTCCGCGGAACATGTACTGAATAGCGAAGGGCAAAATCATCTAGGACAGACTCCAGAAAAATACCGGCTTTGGATGCTACTATTTGGCGATCAAATTTTTGGGGTTGAAGCCAGTCTTGAAGTTCCTGAATCGCAGGCTTGTAACTATCCGTAATAATGCCCCAATCCGAGTGCCATTCTTTTAATTCAATAAAATGAATCTTAGCTCCCTGCGTTTGGTGCATACGATAACGTTCGCGCCACGGACGATAATGTGTAGTTAGAAGCACATGCGCAAAGTGACTGGTTTCACCGTCCAGCATGTCAATAAAACGATCTAAATGCGAGCCATCAACCGAAGTAAGAACATCATCCAAAATAACTATTGTACCTTTCTTGGCGTATTTCTTGGTGAGAGCCAACCAGATACAAATGCCCAAAGTATCAAGATGAGACTCGCTGAAGTATGCCTGTGGAGGAATATCCGTTTCCACCCCGAACACCCCTTTAATATGGAGAGAACCTTTATATTTGGGATCAAGAAGTAATTTAATTTTTGAAAGAGACTCGCCGGGATGAATTTTCTCATAAAGGGCGGAT
>CAIXLI010000049.1 GCA_903920205.1 uncultured Pseudomonadota bacterium | reverse complement strand
CCAGTAGCGTTTGCGTAATTCGGGGAACTCCTGCTGGATTTTGCGCGATGTGCAGCCCTTGATGCGCCGCATGTAATCGCTAACTGACACCTTCGGCGGTATCTCTACTCAACACAGCATGAACTGTGATTTCTGGCTGTAAAAAAAACGAAACCACCAAGAAGACCGTGACGGAGGCCACCGACTCCTTTGTGTTCTTGTTCAAACAAGAACCAGAGGCACCGCAAAAAAACGCCATAAACCAGGGAGATCTTTGGTAGCAGGACGAATACAATCAAAGCCATTACTTTGTCTGGCTGCCTCGGGATCAGAAGTAAGGACACAAGGATAGAGCCTTTTTCCAAACTGGGCCTTTTCTTGAGGATTGTTCTCTTCGTACAAACCTTTCAACCTTTTCGCTTCTTCCTTGGCCTTCAACAAACTATTAGTCCCTGTCCCTTGCTCCAAATATTCGGGGATACAAATGTTTCCAGCGAACTTATACCCAACCACAATCGGCGTATACTTCCCTTGATTGCCATAGTTTGTGGATGCAGGAGACATCATAACCCCCAATAAAAAGACTGTTCTGGCGCAAGCCTAAGCCCAATCTTGAAAAATCAACAAGGGATTTTCGTTTTCTGCCCTATTTCCATCTCAAAATATGGGTCATTATCGTCGAATTAACCTGTTAAACCTGCTTATTATTAAACCCGCTTGTTTCCGAAGGTGTTTCAGCTTAATTCTCTACCCCTCTTTTGGGTAAGCATCGGGGTCAGACTGTAGTGTCGCACAAACTCGTCATCGTAGAATCGCCAGCCAAGGCGAAGACTATCAATAAGTATCTGGGCGGCGATTATACCGTGCTGGCTTCCTATGGTCATATTCGGGATTTGCCGCCTAAGGACGGTTCCGTACGTCCCGACGAAGATTTTGCGATGGACTGGGAATTGGGTGACCGCGCCGACAGGCCGGTTAGCGAAATTGCCAAGGCGGTCAAAAACGCCGACACCGTTTATCTGGCAAGCGATCCTGACCGCGAAGGAGAGGCTATCGCCTGGCATATTCAAGAAGTCTTGCGCGACAAGGGCTTGGACAAGGGCGTTTCGATCCAGCGCGTGACGTTTAACGAAATTACCAAGAAGACCGTGACGACGCCATCGCTCATCCACGGGAAATTGATCAGGATTTGGTCGATGCCTATATGGCACGGCGGGCTTTGGATTATTTGGTCGGGTTTTCGCTGTCGCCCGTTTTGTGGCGCAAATTGCCCGGAGCGAAATCGGCGGGGCGCGTGCAATCGGTCGCTTTGCGCTTGATTTGCGAACGCGAATCCGAGATCGAGAAATTTAGGGCGCAGGAGTTTTGGACGGTCGAGGCGGTCTTTACCACCGCCACGCATTTGAACGTGCCCGCGCATCTGACCCATTTGAACGGCAAGAAGCTCGACAAATTCGCGTTGCAGACGGAAGCCGACGCGCAGGCCGCTTTGTCTTTGCTGAACCAACTGACTTATAAAGTAAGCTCGGTCGAGAAAAAGCAGGCAAGGCGCAACCCCTACCCGCCTTTCACGACATCGACTTTGCAGCAGGAAGCCTCGCGCAAACTGGGCATGGGCGCGACGCGGACGATGCGGACAGCGCAGAATCTATACGAAGGCACGGATATCGGCGGTGAGACTGTCGGTCTTATCACCTATATGCGTACCGACGGCGTGGCTTTATCGATGGACGCGATTGCTGCTGCCCGTGATGTTATCGCCAAGGATTACGGCGCGTCTTTCGTGCCTGAGAGCCCGCGCATTTATAAATCCACCGCGAAAAACGCGCAGGAAGCGCATGAAGCCATTCGCCCTACTGATCTGCACCGTCGTCCCGAACAAGTAGCGCGTTATTTGGATGGAGAGCAACTGGCTCTCTATACACTGATTTGGCAACGGACGATGGCTTCCCAGATGGCAAGCGCCGTGTTGGATCAAGTCTCGGTCGATATTGCCGGAGACAAGGACAAAGCCGTTTTCCGCGCCACGGGTTCGGTCGTCGTGTTCGACGGTTGGCTGAAGGTTTATCAGGAAAGCACTGACGACGATAAGAAGTCTGAATCAGGGCAAGGCGAGAGCAATACGCGCCTGCCGCCGATGAAGGAAGACGACTCGCTGAATAAGAAAGAAATCACGCCGGAGCAGCATTTCACCCAACCTCCTCCACGCTATGGCGAAGCTTCGCTTGTTAAAAGGCTGGAAGAGTTGGGCATCGGGCGGCCTTCGACTTATGCCAGCATCATGCAGGTCTTGCAGGACCGAGATTATGTGCGGCTCGACAAGAAACGCTTTGTACCGGAAGATCGCGGACGGATTGTGACGACTTTCCTTGAGAACTTCTTCAAGGAATATGTCGAATATGATTTTACGGCGGATTTGGAAACCAAGCTCGACGAAATATCTGGCGGACGGTTGGCTTGGAAGAAGGTTTTGCGCGAATTCTGGACGGGATTTTCGACCGCTATCGGCGGTACCAAGGATTTGAAAATCTCAGACGTAATTGACGCTTTGGATAATATTCTTGCACCACATTTCTTTCCACCTAATCCCGACGGCAGCGATCCTCGCGTTTGTCCGCGCTGCGGGACGGGGCGTATAGGGTTGAAGTTGGGCAAATTTGGCGCTTTCCTCGGCTGCTCGAATTATCCGACTTGTCGCAACACGCGGCCTTTGTCGGTTGCCAATGGCGACGACGCGAACCAGATGGCGGGGCCGCGAGAGTTGGGAGCAGACCCGGCGACGGGCTTGCCTGTTTCCGCACGCGTCGGCCCTTATGGGGCTTATGTGCAGTTGGGGCCTTTGCCTACAGCGGCGCCTCCGCCAGAAGAAATTCCGGCTGACGGCAAAAAGAAGAAGAAAAAGAAAAAAGACGATGCGCCGAAGCCCAAGCGCGTTTCTTTGCCCAAGGGCATGGATCCGAATGTGATTGATCTGGATACCGCTTTGCGCCTGTTGTCCCTGCCCCGCGATATTGGGACGCATCCTGAAACCGCAGCCATGATCTCGGCGGGGATTGGGCGTTTTGGGTCTTATCTGAAGATGGGGTCACAATATAAGAATTTGAGCGGCGATGATGATGTTTTAACGATTGGGCTGAATCGCGCTGTGGTGCTTTTGGCGGAACCGAGCAAAGGCCGGTTTGGCGGCGGAGCTTCGGCGGGCAAGGCTTTGGGCGAACATCCTGATGATAAGAAGCCAATTACTTTAAACAAGGGGCGCTTTGGCCCTTATGTGAAATGGGGGAAGGTGATGGCGACCGTGACCAAATCCTATGCCCCCGAAGACCTGACTTTGCCGCAAGCGTTGGAAATCATCGCGGCGAAGATCGCCAAAGGGCCGAGCGTAGGGTTTGGCGGCAAGGGGAAAAAGGCAAGCAAGGAAAAACCTGTAAAGGCGCAGATGGAAAAGGTTGCTTCCAAGAAGGAACCGAAGACGAAAAGAGCAAAAAAGAAGGGGTGACCCAAAGCTATTGTATAGGGCTAAGCTTTAACTGTGGCTGCGCAACACTATAAGGAGATGAAGGACAGCCAAGTATATCGTTGCGAGGGCCAAACAGTTTGGCATATCTCTCGCGTCTTGTCCGCAGCGCACAAGTCATGCCGCCCTGTTGGCGGTAATCCCCCAATAAATGATTGCTATCCGTTACATAGTTGCATGAAAAAATACTGCCATTGATGTCCAGATAGAGCGTTTGATTGTTTGTGCAAGAATTCACCGGCAATCCGGTTGCCTTAGCCATGGAAAAACATGAGACGGAAATCCTAGTTTTTGTTGCGTCATACACTGTTCTCAAGTTTTTAAAAGCAGTGAGAATCTTTTCTGGGGGCAAAGAAACAGTGTCGATATTCTGTGCTGCACGTCCCGAAGAAACGATCGGCTTCACAAAAAGAGTATCTGCTCCGGATTCTAGCGCACAGGCATAAATGTCGGTCAAGACGTTTACGTTTGCCGCACCCAAAGCAACGCGTAGATTAAGGGTTATTCCTGCCATTGGAATATGTTTGAGCATGGACGTTAATTTACTGTGTTGTTGGACGTTTGCCCCTTTGCGCACGAGGACATAATCCTGCGGACGCGTGGTATCGTATGATACGGTAATCCTATTAATCCTCGCTCGCTGAAGTCTCTCAATTGTGTCATCCGATAAAAGTATTCCGTTTGTTGCAATGCCCATAGTTGTTGTGTCGGGCATTACAGATGCTATCTGTTCAATAATATGAATTCTCGACAACGGCTCTCCGCCCGTGAAAGAGAGGAAGCCAAGGTTCCCAAGATTCGAGGGGGCATCGTTTAATTCTTGAAGGGCGCGAATCGCAGCAGGTGCATCAATGTCTCCATGCTTATGGGGGCCATCGTCATTAACGCAAAAAGAACACCTTAACATGCAGGCATTGGTAAGCTTTAACTCAACGCCAGCAACAGGCAAACCATTGAACGGACGCATGAATACACTCTCCTAATAAATTTCACTTCTAAACAATCATCGAAAATACCGACTGAAAATTTAATCTACGGAAAACTTGAAAGCAATATGATTGTCGATAAGAAACAATGAAGAAGCATTTTGAGGGTAACCTAGGGGCATCCCCTTGAAACCATTACCCCATCCCCCTGTGTTTCCATCATTCTGGCATAGCTGGATAACATATTTAACCATCTTGACTGAAGCGGGACAATAATACTGCCCCTGTGGTATATCCCATGAAGATGAAATCTATCTTAGAAAAAAACATGAAAAAATCCTCGCGCCATAGACACCCGAAGCCCACCAAGACGGGGCGCAAGCCGAATGTGAAGCCGAAGCGCGGGGCGAAGGGTGTTTCAGGGGCAGCGCCACGCGAACGTATAGAAAGCACTCGCGTCGTCGGGGTGATCGCCAAGGAAGGCACAGGCTGGCGGTTGCAATCGACCAATCGGCGCGAGCGCGGGGATTATACGCTGCATGTCAAACCGAAATTTCATCTTGAAGAAGGGTTGATCGCAATTGCCGAGAAAGTTTCCTCGCAACGCTGGAGGGCGCGGGAGGCGAAGCTGATCGAGGTGTTGGGGGATATAAATTCTCCCCGCGCCGTGAGTTTGATCGCCATTGCCACGCATGACATTCCCGATGAATTCCCTAAGGAAGCCGTGGCGGAGGCTGATGCCGCGCAGCCGGTGACGCTCGGAAACCGCGTTGACCTGCGCCACATCCCCCTTGTCACCATCGACGGCGCGGATGCGCGGGATTTTGATGATGCGGTATTTGCGGAGAGCGACGGCGAGGGATGGCATTTGATTGTCGCCATTGCGGATGTCGCGCATTACGTCACGCAGGGAAGCGCTTTGGACAAGACCGCTTATGAGCGCGGCAATTCGACTTATTTCCCCGACCGCGTTGTGCCGATGCTGCCGGAAGCTTTGAGCAACGAATTGTGTTCGTTGAAGCCCCATGTCGATCGCGCTTGCATGGCGGCGCATTTGTGGCTGGACAAGGCGGGAGAATTGACAAAATGGCAATTCGTGCGCGGCGTGATGAAATCCCATGCGCGGCTGACTTATGAACAGGCGCAGGCCGCGATGGACGGCAAGCCGGACGATACGACGCGCAATTTGGTGGACAATGTTTTGAAGCCGCTTTACGGCGCGTTTCGGTGTTTGCTGAAGGCACGGGGCTTGCGCGGGACGTTGGAATTAGACCTGCCTGAACGCAAGGTTGAGATCGAGAACGGCACGGTCAAGGCGATTAAAATACGCGAAAGGCTGGACAGCCATCGCTTGATCGAAGAATTTATGATTACGGCGAATGTCGCCGCCGCCGCGCAGTTGGAAGGCAAAGGTGGGGTTTGCCTTTATCGCATCCATGACAGGCCTTCGGAAATGAAACTGGAGGGTTTGCGCGATTTTTTGGATACGCTGGGTATTAGCCTTGTGCCGGAGAAGCAACTGCATCCGCGTTTTTTGACGCAAATTTTGGAAAACGCGGCGGGCACGCAACACGCACAAGTTGTCAACGAGATGATGCTGCGCAGCCAATCGCAGGCCGTTTATAGCCCCGAGAACATCGGACATTTCGGGTTGGCTTTGGCAAAATATGCGCATTTCACCTCGCCAATTCGCCGCTATGCCGATCTTGTCGTGCATCGCGGGTTGATCCACGCCTGCAAATTGGGCGAAGACGGACTGACGGAACGCGAGATTGAGAAGTTGGAGGACATCGCCGAGCATATCTCGAACACTGAACGCCGTTCGTCGGCGGCGGAACGGGATGCCGTCGATAGGTTTATCACTTTGTTCATGGCGGATAGGGTCGGCGCGACTTTTTCGGCGCGAATCAGCGGCGTGGCGCGGTTTGGGCTTTTTGCACGATTGGACGATACAGGCGCGGACGGTATTATCCCCCTAAACACCCTGCCTGACGATTATTATTTTCACGATGAAAAGCGTCAGGCCTTGGTCGGGAGGCGCACAAAGAAAGTCTATCAACTAGCGCAACCCATCATGGTCAAGCTGACCCAAGCCGACCATTTGACCGGAAGCATGGCGTTAACGCTGGTCGAGGAGGAAGAATCGCCCGCCGCGACCCCGATCAAAAGCAGGAAGCCGAACCGTCGTCGACGCCGAAACTGACTTTGTATGCAGAGCAATCAGGGGCTAAAATGCTACACTTTTCTAGATTGCGACGCTTTTCTTATGCAAGGGCTTGGATTCTTGATAACTATCCGTTAGACAAGTACAGATTCGAGCGATACTTTTACTTCTTCGCGGTTACCAAAAGGGTGATGCACGATGTCGATCCATGACATGAAAATATCTAAATTGAGCCTCTTTGCTGCTCTTCTGGCGCTGGTGCTGGCAACAGCCCCCTCTTTCGCCAAGGACGAATCGTTTGAAGAGGGTCTGACGCAAACCGTCAGCGAAGCGCCGCCTCCTGCGGTTCCTACAACGCTTGACCCCTCGCTTGCGATGGCGACAGCCAGCAACGGCGGCACAGACGGTCTTTCCAACTTTGGTCCCTCCAGCGGCACAGTTGTTGGAAACCGCGCTGCTGCTCTGCGCGACGAAGTGTTGCGTTTGCGTTCTTCCGTTAATTTGAACTCCAACGAATTTGCTATTCTGCGCACAAGCGGCGCGGCGGGCGCGGTTCAATATCACAGCACGGTCGCGGCGATCACCGCCCGCTTGCAAAACGGCACCACCAAGGGCAACCCGATCCTGTTGCGCCAATGGGAAGAAGCCGATGCCAGCTTGGGTGAAGTCACCTCGTCTCTGAACAAGCTGAATTCTCTGCAGGTCTCTGTTGATGCCGATGCATCGGTCGCGTCTTATTTGCTTGATTCGGTTCAAGCCGCTTTTGACCTGTCCGGCGCCGTCGACGAAGATCACGACCAATTAAAGCTTCTTCACGACGAAGTCAGCCGCTTGGTCGTTCAGCTCGATTATCTGCGCAATCAGACGACTTCTGACATCCAACGTCAGTCTAGCTATCTGACGACGGAACGCGCCAATATTCAGGCTTTGGCCTTTGCGATCAGCCGCGGCGAATTGTTGGGCAACAGTCTGGCTAACCGTCCTGTAATCGTCACGCCCGCGCCGGTCGCTACGGTTCCTGGTCCTTCGTCCTTTGCACCGCAGGCCGCTCCGGCAATGTCAGTGACGCAAGGATCGATTGGCCCCGAACCGATGTCTCCGCGCGAGCTGATTCAGGAAACAGGCTCGCTTGCCGCGCCCACAGGCATTGCGACAAGGAACTCGAATGTCGGCGCGGCACCTTCGGTTGGTCGTTTGCTTGTTCTTATTCGCTACAACCAACCTAATGTGGATTATCAGCAGCAATTGTCGCAAGCAGTCGGCACGGCAATTGAACGCCGCCCGAATGCCGAGTTTTCCGTTGTAGCGGTTTCCCCCGCCAGCGGCGACCCAGCGACTTTAGCCGAACAGCAGCAAGCAGCGAAGAGCAACGCCGACGAAGTTAAGCGTTCGCTGATTCAGCTTGGCCTGTCGCCGTCGCGCATCACGATGGCGAACACGCAGGCTCAAACGGCTCAATCGCCGGAAGTCCACGTCTATATCCGCTGATTATTCCAAGGATCTAAGGCAGGAATTCAACATCCTTTGGCGCTTGTTCGGGCTGAGGAGTGAATCTTTGTGCCCTTTCCGCTGTCACGGCGGGGTGGGGCTCTGACGCGAGCGGTGGTTCCGAAACTTGTGGCTGGAAGGTTGATGCAGTTGGAGCGATCATCGGCAAAGGGACCCTGTGAGCAGGAGGAAGTTCCTGAACATAAGGCTTGAAAGTCGGGTGAGAAATTGCGTTTACATGCGGGATAAAGGTTTGCGCTTGCGGAGCGCTGGGCGCTTGGGGATATATAATCTGCGCTGTCGGCGCATAATTTGTTGCCAAGGCAGCGCCGAAACAAAAAACGGGGATTGAAAATACGACGGCCGAGACCAAAATCTTCGCGTTCATGAAGTTTGCTCCAAGGATGAACGATTCCCAAAATTTATACGATTACGCAGGATCAATGTCAGCAAGATAACGGATGGCGCTATCGAAGTCATTCGCCGGCAAACACTTGGCATTAGCGACATGAAAACGGTCAGCAAGACTACGTTCGAGACGAAATTCACTTTGACCGGACTTAAGTGAAATATAGGCAATCATAGCAGAGAGAGAGGTTAGTTGATCCGCGGTGAGAGACTGTTGCGTTCTACGCAAGGATGAATTTTCCCGCATCCAACGCAGAGGCATCGAAACGACGTCGGTCGAAACCCCAGACATATCCGAAAGCAGACAATACTCAGCGCCCAAATCCGTTGTACGAGTCTTTTCCATAAGGACATTCCTTAAAATAATTTGTTTCTAAAATTCGTCTCAAAATATAACCTGATCTACAATCGGAGTATACATGCTAATAACAGGTAAGAAAATACCAATAAATGGTTGCGTGGAATTATTTTCTGGTTTATAAATTGTTAACAGAGGAACAAAAGCATTTTTTAGCTAAAAAAAGAAAAGAATATAAAAAAACCGTCAAAAACACCGTGAAAGTAATCGAGTGCTTGCATAAGCCACCCCTTAAAAGGTAACAATGTACCTGAATTGGGGATAAGTCCCGAAAAGTTGGGGATAGTTTTTATTTTTGTTGGTTAGGTATCCGAAATGATCACTGCCGCACAATTGAGAGCCGCGAGGGGTTTGCTGGACTGGAGCAGGAGCGACCTGTCCAAAGCGTCTGGCGTCTCTCCCGAGACTATCAAGAATATCGAACACGGCACATTCCGTCCACAAGAAACGACGGAGGATGCGATTGTTAGGGCGTTTTCATCGCGTGGCGTCGAGTTTACAGAGAATGAGGGGGTTATCCTTAGGCGCGACTCCGTTAGCAGGCATCAAGGAACAGAGGGATTTAAGCGGTTTCTGGATGAAGTTTACGATGCAGCGCAACAGCCTTTCTCAGCGGTGGATGGGGATAAACCTTTATATGCAACAAGCATTGGGGATGAAGACTTTCCCAGACTTTTGGGAGATTACTTCCTTGCCCATGTTCGCCGGATGAACACTATCAAGAACCTTAGAATGCGCCTTTTGATCCGAGAAACGCCGACAACAAAAGTAGATGAGGAGGCTCGTTCTAGCTACAGAGAATACAGATTTAGACCCAAGGGAGACAGTGCTAAAGCTTCATTTTACGTTTACGGAGACAAATTAGCGATTCTAAATTTTGAGCATACGGAAAATTCGCCGCAGATTTTGGTTATATCATCAGCTTTGGCGGCAAAGGCATATCGAGAACAATTTGAGGCAGTGTGGAACGCAGCAGCACCGCTAGAAAAATAAGGAAGTTACCATGAAGCATATGGAGATTTATAAGGACAGAAATTTCGGGCCATATATGGCGTCCTTTACTACGGAAAAGGACGTAGCAGAAATTGTTGCCCTGATCGAAAGCAAGAAGGATCTCGACCCCAGTAAACGTGATGCTGTTTATCGGCGTAAGGACAAGATTCTCAACTTTACAATCTCCAATGGTTTGTTTGTTAAAATTGCAAGGGTTGCAAACAACGACCAAGAACGGGAACTTCTGGGAAACAAAGAGCAGAGAATAGTTGCTGTAGCTGGGGCCTATCTTCTCAACCTAAGCGATGAAGGCTCTTCTATACGAATGCCCACTGAAATGGCAAAAAATAGAGGGCACGAGAAGGGAATCCTTGTCGAAATGGGCACGGGACTTGGCATTCCAAACAATGATCTGCCCAACGCCGATGGGAAACTTCCAAAGCGTTGCTTCGCCAGATTTCTGGCTTCCGCCGTAGCCATGAATGTTTTCAGGCTGGCTGGCAAAGAAGTTGGAGGACGCGAATTCAATTTTGATAAACTTGTCTGCAACGTGCAGAATCGCAAACAAATGAATCCGATAAGAAACTGGCTTGTTTCTCTGGCATGGGAGATGATAGAATGTCCCTCTCAACAATTGATTGAATCAAGTTCGGTAACAACGATTGACCGCTCGGATTTTTTGAATCGCGACAAGCTTTTCTTTGAACTCGCCACAGCCAAGCTTCCCTTGTCCGCGAAGTATCTGTTGGATTGCTACAGCAAATCGGCTCTCGTTAGCGATCACGCCTATGATTCGCATAAAGTCCGCATTGATATTAATTTTGGTGATGAAATGCTTAATCTTTTGAAGATGGTAAGAGAATCATCTCAGGTAAGAAACAGCGATGCCGGATATACGGATTTACGGCGCAGACTGTATTTGCCAGAGCCCATCGCCCCACATAGCAATGGGTACAATGGCAATGGTCATAGAAAAACAACTTTGGGGAATCCCGCAATTCAACCTTCATACCCCGCTCAAACGGCAACCCCGTAAAAACTATTTAACACAGTCAAAATGTTACGCAGAACAAGACCATCACCTTGCCGCGCACGAATGTTTTGCTCTGTTGTTTTGTTTTTTTTGCTTTTTTCCCTCCCAACCCTTGCCTCCCCCAACCTCATCCAACTTGCCGTGCAAGCGTTGCAAGGCGGGGGGGCGCGGGTTGTGGCTTCTCCGGCTTCGGTTGAGGTCGCGTTTTCGCCTGGCGGGGGGGCGACGGATTTGGTGGTGAAGGCGATTGCGGCGGCGAAGAAGGACATTCGCGTCGCAGCTTATTCCTTTACATCGCGCCCTATCGCCAAAGCCTTGATCGAGGCACATCAGGCGGGGGTCGACGTTCAAGTCGTTATCGATCACGGTCAGATCGCAAAAAGCGCACATTCTGTATCGGGTTCTTTGATTGCGGCGCAAATACCCGTACGCGTCGATATTGTCCATGCGTTGCAACACGACAAATATATAGTGATCGACGGCAAGACTGTGGAAACAGGCTCGTTCAACTATACCGCCGCCGCCGAGCAGCATAATTCGGAAAATGTTGTCGTCCTGTGGGACGCGCCCCAATTGGCAACCGCCTATGGCGACGATTGGAAAAGCCTTTGGAATCAAGCGGAATCTTACGACGGACGCTGAATCCCGCGTCTTTCCTCTTGACCTTGGGCACTAACCAATTATTAGCTTCCTTGCGCAACACTATCCCTCTCGCTTATCCAGAATAGCGAGAGTATGTCGTGCGCCCTTAGCTCAGTTGGATAGAGCAGCCGCCTTCTAAGCGGCAGGTCGTGGGTTCGAATCCCGCAGGGCGCACCAGTTTTTCGCTACCCCTTAGTAAAAACTATACTGCACATGCCTAGATATTTAACGTAAGCGTGCCGTGAAGGCCCTGGCTATGCAGGCTTGACGGTGACGTTCCAAGGGAGCAGCTGGTCGATCTTGTTGATGGGATGATCGGCGATGCGGGAGATGATGTCGCAAAGATAGGCTTCTGGGTTCAAGCCGTTCATTTTTGCGGTTTGAAGGATGGTATACATCAGCGCCGCTCGCTCGCCGCCGGTGTCGGAACCGGCGAAGAGCCAGTTCTTGCGGCCCAGAGTCAGAGGCCGGATCGCTCGTTCGGCGGCATTGTTATTAATCAGTACATAAGTAAGGGAACATTCAAGCGGCGTACTTGAGAGAAGGTTTTTGGTAGAAGGCCGAGATTTTTTCTGGACGTTTTTGCAGGCTACACATTGAAGCGACGACTTTTTCCT
>CAIXLI010000048.1 GCA_903920205.1 uncultured Pseudomonadota bacterium | reverse complement strand
GATCTCGGCGACCGCACGCACAGCCCCGTCGAAGGTATTGTGCACCGCTATCCCGACCGCGTCCTGCTCAAGCTTTTGCATACGTGTCCCGTCTATTGCCGTTTTTGCTTCCGCCGCGAACAGGTGGGGCATCATGACGGCATGTTAAAGCCCAAGGCGATCGAAAATGCCGTGGCCTATATCAGGGAACATTCCGAAATTTGGGAGGTCGTTCTGTCCGGCGGCGATCCTTTGGTTCTTTCGAACCGGCGCTTGGCGGAAATCGTCGCCCAGCTCAACGCCATCGATCATGTCAAAATTCTGCGCATTCATACACGCGTGCCTGTCGTCGATCCCACACGAATTACGCCCGATCTTGTCCAGGCTCTGCGTGGGCGTATGCCTGTCTATGTCCTGCTTCATTGCAACCATGCCCGCGAATTGACGGTGGAAGCGCGGGCGGCTTGCGGGCGTTTGGTCGATGCGGGTTTCCCCTTGTTGTCGCAAAGCGTTTTGCTGCGCGGCGTGAACGATACGCCGGAAAGCTTGGGCGACCTTATGCGTGCCTTCGTCGAAAGCCGCGTCACACCGCATTATCTTCATCACGGCGACCTTGCTCGAGGCACCAGCCACTTCCGCGTGCCGATTGCCGAAGGCCAAGCTTTGCTCCGCAGCCTGCGCGGGAAATTGTCGGGCCTGTGCCAACCGACCTATGTCCTCGATTCCCCCTGCGGCTACGGCAAAGTCCCCATTGGGCCTGTCTTTGCCGTAGAGAAGGGAGATGGCTGGCATGTAGAAGAATGCCACGGACAGGCGCATGTTTATCGGAATGCCAAGCCTGTAAAGTAAAAGCACAACAGCAACAACAAGCCGCAGCATACCAGCGCTAATAAGCAAAATTGCGTAACGAACGTTAAGGCTTATCGTTGGGAGGCACTATCGCCCACCCGACCACCGCAGGCGGAACATGGGCGAAAGTCATGCGGTTAAGGGTTAGGGGTTCCTGAACTTCGGCTTGCGGGAACGATGCTTGCAGCGCCTCGGGCATAGTGCTGACGATGACGCGTTCGCCGCAATGGATGCACCACACAATGACGCCGCCGTATTTTTTAAGGTCGTTCGCGTCAACCCACGGGCTGATCCGCAGATCGCCATCCATCAAGACATGCGGCCTGTCCTCCGCATACCAAGCAACATTGCCCGCAGGCCATGTATCGCCGATAACATAGCGCAGCGGCGCATGAAAACGGTTGTGCCATGTGTCGACGATAGCGTGGGAAAGGTTTCTGCCGGGAAAGATCGTTCGCTTGGGCTTTGATGTCACAAAGGGAGATAAAGTTTCATTGGCGACAAAAAGAAACAATCCGGTCAAAAAAACAAACCCCCAAGCCAAGGCAAAGCGGCGCAAAGCCCCCGGTCCCAAGGTGGGGCGCAAAAACACGATCGCCCACAATCCAATAAAATTCCAGAACGGCGTTTCCCACATATCACGAATGTGATAGCCGAGAAAGAGCGACAGACAGAACATCGCCAAGAATGGTCCGAAAGCCGCAAAAGTCAGGAAAATACGGTCGAAGGACGGCGCGGGCTTGCGGTTCGGCGTGCGGCGGCGATCATATAACACAACGATTAACAGCATGGCGAAAAGCAAAGCGATAAACTGCCCCGCAACCATTAGAAGCGTAGTGATTGCCTCCGAGTAGTGATTATGATTCTGCTCCAATCTGCCTTGCGTGTATTCCAAGGGTAGAAAATTATTGTGAATAAGCCACGACAGGTGAGGCAAAAACAGGACAAAGCCCGTCGCTACCGCAAGATACGGCCCAAGGCCTGTCAGGCAGCGGCGACCGTCGCGGTGTGCCAGCATAGACGCTCCCAGCACCAACAAAAACAATCCCGTGCTGTATTTGGTGTACACGCCCGCAGCAGCCCATAACCCCAGCAAAAACCAATCAAGGATTTTGTTATCCTTGACCGCCTTATGGAACGACCATCCTGCCAAAGCCCAAAAAGGAAGCTGCAAAACATTGGGATTAAATTCTGGCGAAGTGAAGTTGTAATAAGCGACGCCTTCCAGAAGCAGCGCCCCGATCAAAGCCTCTTGCTCGCCGACAATGCGCCGCCCCGTTTGCCAAACGGCCCAGAACGCCACAACAACGGCTATTTGGCTCGTCAAATAAGGAGCCCATTTGGCGCACTCCGTGACGGTGTAGAGGATTTCTAAAATCCATGCTTGCATAGGCGGGTGCTTATGCGTTCCGATCAGCCATTCCTGACCCCACGCATACCCCTCGATAACGTCTAGCGGCAAATTCTGGCTGGCGAGACTTGATGCGAGCGTCCACAAGACAAGATGCGTCAACGCGAACGTCCAGAACAGACTTCGTGGCGTTGCCGTCAGGCGGCGAAGGATGGGGCGAAAAGCGAACATGGTGTGAATCCTGAGATGTTCGGAAAAGTTGCTGAAACTTCCCGAAAAAGCAAGAGCGGAAAATCCCTGCAAAAGAATGCTCTGCATCGCGGCGGATCCGAATATGGCGCAAAGAATCCGCCTAAGCGGCGGGCGAATGAAAGTAAAAAACGGATTGAAATAACCGCATATTCTACTATACGGCATCATACCCTCGCCAAGGGATGGCTAGGGATTTGTGTTAACCAATAGGAGAATAGTGATGAATGATTGTTTGTACCCCTTTAACGAGGCAGATATAGTCGGTGCTAGCAGTGAAAGGCTGAGTCAAATTCTAGAGGGAAAGCATCCGATCAAGTATATCAGAGAGACCGCTGAGGGATTGTTTGGGAAAAGGTGCGAGTCCTCGGTTCCCCTCGAAGAGATAAAAGCAATGATAATTAGTGAAGCCTTGACTGGAAAAGACCCTAACAAAAAGGCCATTGCACAGAAAGCTTTGTCTGTCATTCAGAGAGAGCTTTTGGGCGCACCGAGTCGTCGCAATGGAGGCGCGGACGGCCCCGTGGTTGCTGTGTGCCCACCGTTTCGGTTTACGCGATAATTTCACGGCTTACTGTCCTTGTGATGGGTTGCAGCCCCGCGCACGGCATTGGATAGGCGTGCCCGCGATTTCAAGCTTTACCTTCCCGCCGCCTCATCCAATGCTTTGAGTACGAGCGCGGGCGTCAGCAATTCGGGCAAAACGATGCCTTGTGGCGCGGCGGGACCGAAGACGGCGTTGAAGGGGATGCCGTATCTTCCATAGTGATGCAAAAGGTCGATGACCTGCGCGTCGGGGTTTGTCCAATCGGCTTGCATCGCAACGATATCGCTGTGGAACAGGCGTTGGGTGATTTCGGAATTCGACAAGGTGAACTTGGTGTTCGCTTTGCAGGTCAGACACCATTCGGCGGTGACGTCGAGAAAAACGGTTTTACCTTCGGCGAGGTCGGCATTCAACGTTGCCTCGTTAAAGACCTGCCATGATCCTTCGCCGTGCTGCGGGGGTGTGTTTTTTGTCTCGCCGTTCATCCCCATCGCCAAAGCCGCCGTGCAGACAAAAATGATGCCGCCTTGCATCAGGTGGCGAGACATGCCGCGTTTTTTCATAACCAGCAAAAGCGTTAAAACGATCATCAACAGGCCAAAACCTGCGGCGCGCACGACCGATATTTGCGCCGCCATGACAAACAGCAGCCACAATGCTGTCAGGGCAAGAGCGAGGCCGAGGATTTGGCGCAGACGAACCATCCACGCACCTGGCTTGGGCAGCAATGTCGCGGCGCGGGGAAAAAGGGCGACCGCCAGATAGGGCGTCGCCATGCCAAGTCCCAAGGCCGTGAAAATAGCAAGTATTTCCGTGGCTCCCGACGCCAAAGCAAACCCTACGGCGGTGCCCAAGAAAGGCGCGGAACAAGGCGTTGCCAGCAAGGTTGCAAAAGCCCCCGTTGCAAAATCGCCCACTAATTTGGGGTGATAGGCGCGATCCATCCTGTCGACCAGAAAACGCGGCAGCGGAATTTCAAACAGTCCCCACAAATTGGCGGCAAAGAACACAAGCAGCAGGATAAGAAACATCAAAAAGGCGGGCTGTTGAAATTGCACGCCCCATCCCAGCGCCAACCCGAGATGCTTCAACACGACCATCACGAAGGCTAGAACGAGAAACGAGAACACGATGCCTGCGGCTGTCGTTAGAAAACTGTGGCGCACGCGGCTTGGTTCGCCACCGCCATGACTGACGACGCTGACAATTTTCAACGACAGAACTGGCAGCACGCAAGGCATCAAATTCAAAAGGAATCCGCCGATCAAGGCGAACAGCAAGGCGAGGGAGAAACTGACCGGATGCTGAGCTATGGAAGGAGAAGAAAGAAGGGCGGGAATGGCGGGGGTCTCCGTCTTGATCTCCGTCGCATGCTCGCCGTTGACGATGGTTAGCGTCAGAGGAAGCTTTGCCAAAGTTACGCCAGAAGGAAGGGCGTCTGTCGGTTTGACCTTAAGGCTCGCCGCAAAACCCGAAGCTTCCAGCGTGATTTCCGGCGCGCCAAAGCCGATATTCTTGTCGTTTTCGAGAAAAATATCGGGTTGCGTCATGGGGTCGCGGGAAGTAATGGCAAAGGTTAGGCTTTTCCCGTCGCTGGAAACGCCCTTCAGCAGGAGGCCTGATGTCGCGGAATCGGCAGGCACCTGTTCGCGCGCCTGATGAAGCAATTCGGCCTCGACGCTGGTCTCGGCGGAGCCGGACGGAACGGCAAGCGTCAAATCAAAATGCTTGGGCACGCAAAGCGAACCGCAGATTAAAAGATCGACCGCGACATCGGCCTTCAAGGCCTGCCCCGCATGGCGCAAAACCGCGTCGATGGGAAACAGGACGTGATCGCGGTACCCGATGGTTTCCAAACCATAGGCGGTATAGCGATGTGGCGCGGGATACAAAAGCGTCGCGGATTGCAGGTTGTCGGTGTCGGTCTGGCTGCGGCTCCAATCCAGTTGGGGGGGCAGACCCGCTTCCCCGGGCGAACGCCAATAAGTATGCCAGCCATTCGCCAGTTGAAGTTCCAGCCCTAAGGGAACCGTGGTTTCCTGTCCTGTGGCGGCAGCGCCGGAAATTAACCGCACGGCGACGCCCTCGTCCCTGACCCAATCTCCAGCAAGAGCAAAGGCTTGGGCGGGGAGAAGAACAAAGATTAAGGCGAAGAAAAAACGGGACATGGTGACTTTCAAAATCTTTGTCGAGGCGACCGAAATTTTTTCGGGTTTTCAGGTTGACGTACTATAATGGAAAATCGCAAGTTGGGATAGAATAGGCAAGAGGAGAACGCAAGTTTGGGCGCTGTTATGAAAGATATCTTTTCACGCGTAAGAAAAAGCGGCGGCTTGACTGCCAAGACGGAATTTCCGGTCACGCTTGGCTGGCTGACGGGGCAGTTTCTGGTCGCCATGCCAGGGATGGTCGATCCGCGCTTTACGCGCGCGGTCGTTTATATCTGCTCGCACGGGCCCAGCGGCGCGATGGGGCTGGTCGTCAACCGCCTGTTCGGCGAGGCCGATTTTCCTATGCTGCTGGAACAATTGAATATCGAATCCTCGTTCAATACCCCCGAAATTTCCGTCCAATTCGGCGGGCCTGTCGAGATGGGGCGCGGCTTTGTGCTGCATTCTTGCGATTATCTGCGCGAAGGCACCACGCGAATCGACGATTCTGTCGCCGTGACCGCAACGGTCGAAATCATCCAAGACATCGCCAACGGCAAAGGCCCCGAACGCGTCCTTCTGGCGCTGGGCTACGCCGGATGGGGTGAAGGGCAATTGGAAGACGAATTGAAAAACAACGGCTGGCTGACCGTGGCGGCGGACGAAGACATTCTGTTCGACAGCAATCTGGATTCCAAATGGGATCGCGCCATGACCAAAATCGGCATCAGCCCCGCGATGTTGTCGGATACGCAGGGTCACGCTTAGCCCCCATGCCCATCCGACGACTCCCCGAATCCCTTGTCAACCGCATCGCCGCAGGCGAGGTGGTCGAACGCCCCGCTGCCGCCGTGAAGGAACTGGTGGAAAATGCGCTCGACGCCGGAGCTTTGAAAATCGACATCGTTTTGCGTGAAGGCGGTCAGGCGCTTATCGCCGTGACCGATGACGGATGCGGGATGACGCGGGATGATTTGCTGTTGGCGCTGGAACGGCACGCAACGTCCAAACTGCCTGACGAAGACCTTTGGAATATCCACAGTTTCGGCTTTCGCGGCGAGGCTTTGCCGTCCATTGCCTCTGTCGCGCGGGTGTCGTTGATAAGCCGCGCACGCGGCGCGGAAGATGCGTGGCAAGTCGATGTCGAAGGGGGGGGGCTTGCCCCGCCGCACCCCGCCGCGCTGGCGCAAGGCACGCGGATCGAAGTGCGCGATTTGTTTTTCGCCACGCCCGCCCGCCTCAAATTTCTTAAAACCCCCCGCACGGAAAGTGACTATGCGCGAGAAGTCGTCGAACGCCTCGCCCTCGCCAATCCCGCCGTCGCGTTTACGTTTCAGGACGAAGATAAAAAGCCTTTGCATTACGCGTCGGGTGCCGAGGCCAAACATCGCGTCGCCGATGTCATGGGGGCGGAATTTATCGACAATGCCGCTGTGATCTCTATCGAACGCGAAGGCTCGCGTGTCACGGGTTATGCCGCTTTCCCGACCTTAAACGCCGCGACGGCGCGGGGGCAATATCTGTTCGTCAACGGACGCCCCGTGCGAGACAAAGTGCTGCTTTCCGCCCTCCGCGCCGCTTATGGCGATTTGTTGCCGTCGAGCAGGCATCCTTTGGCGGTCCTGTTTATCGAGGTTCCGGCGCAGGATGTCGATGTCAATGTCCACCCCGCTAAAACCGAAGTCCGTTTCCGCGACGCCGCCCGCATCCGCGGGTTAATGATCTCCGGCATTCGCCATGCCTTGCAAGAATCGGCGCAATTCACAACCAATACCCTGACCCCCCACGCGTTGCAGATGGCGCAACCGCAAGAATCCGAAGGCTTTGCCGATTCCGCAACAGCCTACGCGCAAAACTTTCCTTCTTACGCGGTGTCGCGCTCCTTTTTGTCAATGTTTCCCTCCGCCCCGCCGCAGGCGCGCAGTGCGGAATCCGCGTCTATGCCCACAGCGTCGCCTGTGGGTCGCCTAGGCGCGGCGGTCGCTCAAATCCACGGAGCCTTTATCGTCGCGCAAACCGAAAGTGGCGTCATGATTATCGACCAACACGCCGCCCATGAACGCATCGTGTATGAGAAGATGAAACAGGCGTTGGACGAACACGGCATAAAACGGCAAATCCTTTTGGTGCCTGAAGTGGTCGAAATGGACGAAGCCTCGGCGGGGCGGGTTCTGGCCCGCGCCGATCAACTTGCCGAACTGGGGTTGGTGATAGAAATGTTCGGCGGCAACGCCGTTCTGGTGCGTGAAATCCCTGCCTTGCTGGGCAAAACGGATGTCGGAGCCTTGCTGTGCGACATGGCGGAAGAATTGGCGGAATACGACGACAGCCGCGCTCTGCGCGAACGCCTCGAATCCCTATGCGCGACGATTGCCTGCCACGGCTCGGTCAGGGCAGGGCGGCTCCTCACCATCGACGAAATGAATGCGCTGCTCCGCCAAATGGAATCCACACCCAATAGCGGCCAATGCAATCATGGTCGCCCGACTTACGTCGAACTCAAGAAAACCGATTTAGAGAAATTGTTCGAGCGGCGGTAACCCCATAAAGTTTCCCCTCTTCGGCATGGCGGGAGAGGGGGCTTACCCTTATATCGTCATGAGAAACAACTCAGGGGGTCGGAGATGAGCCGACCACGATGTATTGCGTGGTATGGGCAGGCCAAAAGGTTGTTCTGATACCATTGAGTTCAATGCTTTGAACTTGAATAGGGATATTGTTCTGTTCCAAGCGCGAGGACAAGTCTTGATATAAATCCTGTGCAAAAACAGCTGGCTTTGAAAGGGTTTGAGCCATGGTCTTTCTGCCAAGGGCTGCGTTGGCCGAAGTATTCGCAGCCTCTGTCAAAACCCAATAACCATTTGCGCCCGCAAACCAATCTTCCATCGCCCAACGCCAGAAAGACAGTTTAATGGGGTCGGGGATGACTTTGTAGTTAATCGTAACATCAGCGACGAGAATATTTTTGTCTGCGGTATCATGATTCCACGGGAAGAAGCGGAAGCTCCCTGCACCAAAGCTGATCGTCTGCGTATTGCCGCGATAGGCATGTGTGATCTGTGCAAAAGGCACCTGAAAATACACCCCAGGTTTCTTAACGCCAGATGTCACAACCCCCGTGGTTTCCTGCAATCCGAATTCATTAGTCCGGATTATTTTTACCGAGGAAACGGCGGTTGCGAGCAAGACGCTCGCCGCCGCCGCAAAACGCACGGTCTTTTTAGGAAATTTTGGAAAAGCGATTTTCATTAAAAACCCTCTCGTCAGAGCATCTCACAACAAACTGTTATGGCTGAACTGGTGTGGTGTCTACCTTCAGAGGGGCGGACCTTGTCGCCCTTCCATCGCCGGGGCGTGCAGCATCGAAGATTGGCGCAGTAAAAGGTGCCTGAACATCTCCGTGCATGACGCTGACGGCGGCGGGACCCGCCATGGCTTCGACATGCCCATCCGATTTGATTCTAAATTGAATCGGTTTATGCACATCGGCTTGAAATTCCAAGAGCTCTACAACATCGACGCGAATGGGCATGTTGTTTTGAGCTATGCGCCACCGTAGATTTTCCAGATACGCTTTTAGAAAGCCTTGGGGGTCGTCCAAAGTCTCGGAAGCCGGACGAGATCCAACAACAGCATCGAACGATTGGTTTTCAAGTTCCTCAAAAACCTTCTTGCCGTTGTCGTCCCTCATTGTAGGCAATTTAAGCGCAATCGAGCCAACTCTTGGGTCAACTCTATAGTGTGTGCGGATGTTAGCCGTGATCTTATTGCGATCCGACGTGTTCACGATATTTTTAGACCCCACACTACTTTCTACGATGATGGTGTTGTTGCTGAAAATATCAAAAGTGTCCTTAAAAGGAAATTTCCCATAAAAACCAGGAGGCAAATGATCAGACACCAGCTGTCCAAAAGTTGTGCGAACAGCATAGCTCTGTGCAGGCACAATTTTGTATGATCGCATGCCAAGAACAGTGGCCACAGCAAGAAACCCCGTTACAGCGGTCTTGACAACAAAATGAGGTTTCTTTGTAACTGCCTAGCCCCTAATTAGCCAGACAAGGCAGGAATAAGGGCGTCGGTCCGGGAAGATAGGGTTTTGAGAATGTCCCAGTCCTGTTTTCGAG
>CAIXLI010000047.1 GCA_903920205.1 uncultured Pseudomonadota bacterium | reverse complement strand
GGATTCATAAATCCCTTAACTCTTCGTAAATATCTCGCCCGCCCTTTTGCCGATGTTACGCGGATGGGGCATAACCCTTTCTCATTTCATTGCAAAAGGGTCCTTTCTTGCTTGGCTCATACGGTCATGCGGATTCACTGACGTTTCCGTAAAATAGAGTCAAAGCAAAACAGGATGCACACAAATTTTCCTTGGTATGCAAAGCGATAACCGATTATATGCCTGTGACTTCATTAATAAGGAACATGACATGGGTTTTAATTGTGGGATCGTTGGTTTGCCAAATGTTGGCAAATCGACCTTGTTTAACGCGTTGACGGCGACGGCGGCAGCGCAGGCTGCCAATTATCCGTTTTGTACCATCGAGCCTAATGTGGGACGCGTTGCAGTGCCAGATCCTCGGTTGGACAAGCTCGCGGCGACGGCGGGTTCCGCCAAGATTATCCCGACACAATTGGAATTCGTCGATATTGCGGGACTTGTGCGCGGGGCGGCGCGGGGCGAAGGGTTGGGAAATCAATTCCTTGCCCATATCCGCGAAGTCGATGCGATCATTCATGTGCTGCGCTGCTTTGAAGGCGGCGACGTTACCCATGTCGAAGGCTCGGTAGATCCCATCCGAGACGCCGAAACGGTGGAAACAGAATTGATGCTCGCCGATCTCGACAGCCTGGAAAAACGCACCGTCGCAGCGCAAAAGAAAGCCAAATCGGGCGATAAAGAAGCGCAGGAACAATTAACAGTGATGGAGCCCGTGCTTGTCGCGCTGCGCGACGGCAAACCGGCGCGAACCGTTGCGCCTTCCTTATCCGTCGCGCAGGTAGAGATTTTGCGGCAATTGCAATTGGTCACATCCAAGCCTGTTCTTTACGTCGCCAATGTCGGCGAAGAAGACGCCGCCACCGGCAACGCTCTGTCCGCCAAGGTGGAAGCCAAAGCCAAGGCCGAAGGCACGGAATCCGTCATCATCACCGCCGCGATTGAATCCGAAGTCGCCGTGCTGGAAAGTGAGGAGGAGAAGAAAGAGTTTTTATCATCCCTCGGTTTGGAAGAGCCCGGACTAAACAAGATCATTCGCGCTGGCTATAATCGCCTTCATCTTTTGACCTTCTTTACCGTAGGGCCGAAGGAAGCGCGGGCTTGGACAGTGCGTCGCGGATCGCATGCGCCGCAAGCGGCGGGTGCTATTCACACCGATTTCGAACGCGGCTTCATCCGCGCCGAAACCATCGCCTATGACGATTTTATCGCCTGCAACGGCGAGTCCGGCGCACGCGAAGCCGGAAAATTACGACAGGAAGGCAAGGAATACCTTGTCCAAGATGGCGACGTGTTCCATTTCAAGTTTAACGTGTAAGGATAAAGGGTGATTTTGCCTCTTTCTCCTGATTATGCTAATCACGAGCCCTGATTTTAACCTCTAACTTCGGATCGATACCATGGCCGGTCATTCCCACGCCAAAAACGTCATGCATCAAAAGAGCAAGACGGAGGCGAAACGCTCTAAAATATTTGGCAAATTGGCGCGTGAAATCGCGGTTGCCGCCAAACAGGGCATGCCTGACCCCGCCCATAACCCGCGCCTTCGCGCCGCGATTATAGAGGCGCGCAAGAACAACCTGCCCCGCGATCGCATCGAACGTGCGATTAAATCCGCGCAACCTGGCTCGGGCGAAAACACGAATTACGACGAAGTGCGCTATGAAGGCTATGGGCCTGGTGGTTGTGCCTTGATCGTCGAGGCTTTGACCGATAACCGCAACCGCACCGCCGCCGAATTGCGGACGATTTTCTCGAAGCAGGGCGGCTCGATGGGCGAAAGCGGCTCTGTCGCGTTTATGTTCTCGCGCGTCGGCGAGATCGTATTCCCCGCCAAAGTCGCCGATGCCGATGCGATGCTGGAAGCCGTCTGCGAGGCGGGCGGCGATAATGTCGAAAGCGACGAAACGGCTCATACCGTCACCTGTGCGGTCGAAGCTTTTGGCGCGGTTCGTAGCGCATTGGAAACAAAATTTGGCGACCCTGAAAGCGCAAAGCTGACATGGTATCCGAACACGGAAACTCTTGTGGCTGGCGAAGCCGCGCAGACTTTGATGAAACTGGTCGACGCGTTGGAAGATAACGACGACGTTCAAACAGTCTTCGGAAATTTTGATATCTCGGACGAGGATTTGGAGAAGTTTACGGCGGGATAGTCTCTTTCCCTCTATCGTCCGTCGACCTGACAATTAGCCTTGCTTCTATTTCTCAATCGGCTTGGTTGTGGAAACTTCGGGGCCCCAGGAGGCTTTCAGCATGTCGAGGTTTTGGCGTAGACTTTTGATGCGCGTTTCGGCATGGGTCAAGGTTAGGGTGGCGATCGCGGGAGGAATCGTATAGACGATCAATTGCCCTATCCCCGATGCCCCCAGAATGACAAGCCAAGTGCTGGTATCACCGAGGATATGGAAGGCGTTGGTCAACGTGTGCCCCTTGCTCCACAAATCGATGATGAAGGGAACAAGGCCCGCGACATTCATTGCGCCCACGGAAGTCGCGCCCGATTTTTGCGGATCGCTGTCGGTGAAAAAAGCGACATAGGTCGGGATCAATCCAGCCAGAAGCAAAACGACCGTCGGCAACATAAACGGCACGCCAAGACCGGCGACAAGCATCAACGAATAAAAAGCCAACTTGCCTGATTTTTTTGCAGGCTTGGCGTCGGGCTTTTTTTTCGCTTCTTCTTTCGCCATGCTTCCTAATCCGTAATAACGCGTGCGGTAATCGGGGTCGGTGATAAATGCTCCGGCAATGCCGACGCTGAGGCAGGCACCGACCCGCTTTTGCTGGAGGAAACGGCGGCGGGAGGCGTTTTATCTTCGCTCCGCACGATGGTTTCGCCGCGCAACAAGGCGCGAACCTCGTCGCCCGACAGGGTTTCAAATTCCAAAAGCGCCTTGGCGATTTTATGCAAATCGTCAACGTGGGAGGTCAGGATTCCCCGCGCCGTCGTTTCGCCCTGTTCGATCAGACGGCGCACTTCTTCGTCAATCAATTCGGCGGTCGCTTCGGAAATGTTCTTTTGCTGGGCGACAGAATGGCCTAGGAAAATTTCCTGCTCGTTCGCGCTGTAACGCACGCGCCCCAGTTTGTCGGACATGCCGAATTCTGTGACCATGCGCCGCGCCAGACCCGTCGCTTGCTGAATGTCGCTGGAAGCGCCCGTCGTGACGTTGTCCTTCCCGAAAATAAGTTCCTCGGCGATGCGTCCGCCGAACATCAACGCGATGCGTGATGTCAGTTCGGTCAAGGTCGAGCCGTATTTGTCACGTTCGGGCAAGCTCATCGTCAACCCCAAGGCGCGCCCACGCGGGATAATCGTGACTTTATGCAACGGATCACTTTGCGGCACGCTGAGGCCGACTAAGGCGTGTCCTGCTTCGTGATAGGCGGTCAGCTTCTTTTCGTCGTCGGTCATCGCCATCGAACGGCGTTCCGCGCCCATCATCACTTTGTCTTTGGCGGATTCGAATTCAGCCATGCCGACGGCGGTTTTGTCGGCGCGGGCAGCCATCAGGGCGGCTTCGTTGACCAGATTTGCGAGATCCGCACCCGAGAAGCCAGGCGTTCCGCGTGCGATCACACGGGCATCGACGTCAGCCGCCAAGGGCACTTTGCGCATATGGACTTTCAGAATCTTCTCGCGCCCCAGAATATCGGGATTCGGCACGATCACTTGGCGGTCAAAACGTCCCGGACGCAGCAAGGCGGGATCCAGAACGTCAGGGCGGTTGGTCGCCGCGATAAGAATAACGCCTTCATTGGCTTCGAAGCCGTCCATTTCGACCAGCAACTGGTTCAAAGTCTGTTCGCGTTCGTCGTTGCCACCACCAAGACCTGCGCCGCGATGCCGCCCGACGGCGTCGATTTCGTCGATGAAGATGATGCAAGGGGCGCTTTTCTTGCCTTGTTCGAACATATCCCGCACGCGGCTTGCTCCGACGCCGACGAACATTTCGACGAAGTCAGAACCGGAGATCGTGAAAAACGGCACATTGGCCTCGCCCGCCACAGCGCGTGCGGTCAACGTTTTGCCCGTGCCCGGAGGCCCTACCAGCAAAACACCCTTGGGTATTTTTCCGCCCAGTTTCTGGAATTTTTGTGGATCTTTCAGGAAATCAACAACTTCTTGCAATTCCTGTTTGGCTTCGTCGATGCCCGCGACGTCTTCAAACGTTACCTTGCCCAGCTTTTCGTTCAGCATCCGCGCACGGCTGCGCCCAAACCCCATCGCGCGACCGCTGCCCGATTGCATCTGGCGCATAAAGAAAATCCAAACGCCCACCATAAGCAAAACCGGAAACCAGTTCAGAACCAAGCCCCAGAAAGTCGGCGTGTCGGTGTCTTCGGGCTGCGCTACGATTTTGATGCCTTTCGCCAGCAACTTGTCCGAGACCGTCGCGTCGTTGGGCAGATAGGTGGTAAAACCAACGGCGTTTTCGGTCAGATGCCCCGTGACCTTGGGGCCGCTAATCGAAACATCGGCGACCTTACCTTCTTCGACCCTCGCCATGAAGTCGCTGAACGGCATCGTGTTAGGCGCAGGCGCATTGCCCCCGCTTTGAAAGGTGTTGAACAAAAGCGCAAACAACAGCCCGATAACGAGGAGAAGCGCGATATTCTTGCCGAGAGTATTTTTCACGAAGTTTCCTTTTTTCCGAGCCGCGCCGAAGCCGCCCCGCCCTTATCGACGAAGGTACTGAGGATATAGTAAAGAACGTGCCGTTTTCAACAGGTGCCGCGTACTAGCTTCGAATTATATCCGGCAAGGGGCCTGTCGTCAAAGCTCTGTGCCTTAATTTTGTCGTCTGAAACTAATTCGCCGCTTCCCAAACGGTTGTTTTTTCTGTACAAGAAGGTTGTCCGCAGCTGACTTTCCGGCCAAGGCTTGAAAAAACGGCAATTCCGACATGAAAAAATTGCGCTTACGTCATTTTTGGAGCTGACGACGAATTTTTGCAACTTATCGACATCAACCAAGGAGCTTTAACCTATGACAGCCACGCTTGCTGGTAAATCCATCGCTATCCTCGCCGCGAACGGCTTTGACGAAAACCAAATGACTGAAATTCAACGCGCTTTGACGACGGTCAAGGCCAAGTTCAAAACCGTTGCTCCCGAACAGGGTGTTGTGAATGGCTGGCAAAAAGGCCATTGGGGACATTATTTCCCCGTTGATGCCCAAATCGGCGAAGCCTTGGGCTCCGATTTCGATTTCCTCGTTATTCCCGGCGGAGAACGCGCCATCGCAAAGCTGAAAACCAATCTGCACACGCGCCGTATCGTCAATCATTTCCTCGAAGCGGGAAAACCCATCGCCGCGATTGGCGCGGGCGTGGCTTTACTGGCTTTATCGGCGCAGTCCTCCGGCCTTACCGTCGCGGCTCCCGCCGAAATTCACGAAGAATTGCAGACGGCAGGAATCATTCTCAGCGAAGATACGCAGGAAGTTTGCGGCAAGGTTCTGACCTCGAACGGCGAAGACAACGCGCCGTGGGTCGCCCAAGCTATGGAACTGTTCAGCGAAGCCGAGCCGGAATTACAGGCGGCGTAAAGCCGTCTGCCCGCACCCGCTCGTAGAGGGTGGGGTGGGTTCTAGGAGGGGAAGTGCCGCAAGAATCATCTCTGTCTTCCGAAGAGATTGTCGCCGCGTATTTGCGGCTACTTCGCAGTCCTATCGTCGCACCGGCTCTCTCCGCGATTCCTCTCTCGACAACGCTACCGCTCCACGACGCTTCGCGGCCTTGCGCGTTGTTGCTGTCGCCTCATCCCGACGATGAATGCCTGACTGGCCTTTTGCCTTTGCGTCTGTTGCGAGAACAAAACTGGCAGATCATCAACATCGCCATGACGTTGGGTAGCAGCCTTATCCGCCGCGCCGGACGCAAGCATGAATTGGCAAAGGCCTGCGCCATTCTTGGTTTCGCCTGTGCCTTGCCCGAAGAAGACGGGTTTTCCAACGTCAACGAGGCAACACGCGAGGGAAATCCCGCTTTTTGGGGTCAAATGGTCTCGCGGCTTCGCGCGATGATCGCGCAAATTCAGCCTCAATTGATTATCATGCCTCATGCTGCGGATTACAACACGACGCATACGGGTACACATGGATTGGGGTTCGATGCCATGGCAAGACTGGGGTGCGAATTTACCTGCGCCGTGGCACTGACCGAATATTGGCAGCCGATGGACGAACCCAATGCAATGATCGGTGCAAGCGAAAAGGACGCAGCGGCGCTGCTTTTGGCGCTCTCCTGTCATGCGGGCGAGGTCGCTCGCAATCCCTTTGACAGACATTTTCCCGCCCATCTGATCGACAATGTCCGGCGCGGAAGCGAAAGAATTAGAGGGCAAGGAGCGGCGGGCGCGAGAATGGATTTCGCCTCTCTGTACAAACTCGGCATCTGGCTCAACGGGAAATTTGTGCCCTCGGCATTAAAACGCCTTGTCGGCGAGGGCGAAGACATCGGTACGTTGTTCGCTTAACACAAAGCGCCTGACGGAAGAAAAGGCGGCGATTGATTCAACAGCGACTGATGAAACTATTTTGGATTCTTGTATTAACTATAATTGCCGGATACGTTCAGTTTATAGAGGGTGGGACTCATATGTTAAACTCTTATTCATAGCGGAACGCGCATGGTTAATGCGGATGATTTCTTCCCGGCACTTGAAGAATGGGCTGATCGGCGCGATGTCGTCGATCCTTCGTTGCGCGAGGAACTGAGGCGTATTCTTGCCGCGTGGCTAAACGAAAAAAGGCACGAATTTTTCTCCACCGAAAACCCCGCCGACGACGAGGGCGATGCCTGCGCTATTCTCAGGTGGAAAAGCGGCGCTCATTGCCTAAGATGGATGTTCGTTTCGGAAAAACGAACGGGGAGTGTGCGGGGCTTCCAAATTAAGGACGACTCCCCACAGATTGCAAACTCTTCTCCGTTGCAGGTTGCACATGACGCTATGGCGCGTGATTTCGGCGAAACCCATTTTAGTAATCGTGAGCGACACAACCACTATATCCATGACTATACCCAAAAGAATTTGGGACATAAGATGTCTGAAATGGCAGACCAGAATGCCGAAGACATTCTCGACCTGCTCGCCGATGCGATAGGCGAGGAGCTATCTCGCCGACAGATGCTCAAGAGTTTCGGAGAGGATCAAGACACGCAGCTTTGTGCTCTGATTAAACGGCATGAAGAAAAAGAGATACGGCGCGTTTTTCACGATTTTATCCGGGTGCTCGATCAAGATGCCCTAAAAATTATGCGTCGTGACCGCAATCGCATCGGTTTTCTTTACGAGTGGCTGATCGGTCATCAGGATAAAGAGAGCACAACCTGGAGTAACGCTTCCTCGCCACCAGCCGCATCGATGGAGGCGCAGCGCAATCGCCAAAAAGCTGCGCGGTCTTTTCCCTGTTTAATGTGGTTTATGGCACAAGATTTCCGGTTGACGGAAGCCATCGACCGTGGCGATCCGCTTGTTCCCGCGCTGATCAAAAGTATGAACAAAGATCCTTTTCGGCGGGATTGGCCGGTCACGGCGGAAGCGATAAGCATATTGCGGGGGAAAAGAACCCAAGACATTGATCCAAAATTTAAAGGGACTGCTGACACGAATGGAGGTTTTTATCATTTTCATCAAGTCCTTGGTTTTATCAACGAACTTCCCGCCTCTTGGCGACCGAACAAGCCATGTCATTGGCCTCCATATTCTACCTTCAAGTCCCGCGTTAACGACTGGTCGCGGCTAACCGGCAGAACCGTTCAAAAAACGGTGGGCGATATTTGCCGTGCGGCGCAGAACATTCCTCAACTTAAGCTTGCCCAGCGGGGTGCCATGACGATGCCGGATTATCTGGCTACCATTGGCGCGTGGGATCGTTGTGATCCTTATTCCGTCGATAATAGAAATCTAAAGGATTTCTTTGATCTTGTTTCCCATCAGGTGTGTTTGCCCTTCGTCTTTCAACGGGCCGCCGAACTGGGGCATGTCTGGAATCCGAAGATAAGCGACAACGACCAGTTTAATCCGCTGCAACACAAAAATCAGGCCGAATGGCTACGTATGATTTTCAAAGGAATTTCCGTCGAAAAGATTCTGCGTGCCAACGAAAAATGGCACAGCAATGCCGCACGGGTTCAACAAAGGACATCCCGCCTTCCTGAAGAATCGGAGCGGGAATGGCCTGCATTAATCGCTCCTCTAACGACCTCCGATGGCGTGACCGTTCGTTGTCTTACATCGACGGCGGAATTGAAGGTGGAGGGGCATGAACAGTCCCACTGCGTTGGTGGATATACGTACAACTGTTATTATAACGGGCTTCACATTCTATCGCTTAAGGCTGCAGATGGAAGCTGGCGCACGACTTTGGATTTAGAACTAGGAAAAGATAACAAGGTTTCTGTCTCCCAGCATACAGGGCCGAAAAATCGGACAATTAATATGCAGGCGAAGCAGACTGAAGAATTGCTTGTTCAAGGCATCAACGCGGGACGCATCACAAGTAACGTCCAAGCAATCAAAGAATTTAGAGCGGAACGTGAACGCCAACGTCTGGAAGATCGTTACGAAGAGCTGCTTGTCAAAGTCGGCTTTGATCCTTTCAATGGTGAGTCCAGCGACAAAGCCTTTCACGCATGGCGCTCTACCCTGTGGGGCATTTTTCCTTATAAACCTAGCCGGAGAGAGTATCTCCACTCCATTGGGCTCAACAATTTCGTTGAAAACGCGGTTCAAGAATACTCGCAACGTTCTTATCAGCAATTACGGTATGGATAGTGGAGGTGAACAAAGCGATGCCTTTTGTTTTTTGCGACGTGAAGAATTTCATAGGTAACGCAGGGCGGAAATTTCTATCGCTGACAAGAAAAAAACGAAAAAAGGGGATTGCGGCATCGACTCCTTGTTCGAATAAATCCCTACTTCCGGCGATAATCCATGAAGAAGGGTTTGCGTCCCGCTTTAATCGCTTTTTCCTGATAGCGCGTTTGCACCCAATCCGCTGGGGGTTCGGCACTGGCATAGACGCAGGTGAAATCCGCGTGGATCGATAGGCATTCCCGCATCCACTCGACCAAGGTCTCGTGGTCGGAGGCAAGGCGCAAGATGGCCCCCTGCTTCATCACACGCGCCAGACGATCAAGATTTTCGGGCCCGATGAAACGCCGTTCGACATGGCGCTTTTTCGGCCACGGATCGGCGAACAACACAAAGCACCGCTCGATCGACGATTCCGTCAGCGCATTCAGCATCAGCCGCGCATCGTTGTTAAACACGCGCACATTTTGAATGCCGTCGCGGTCAAGGTGGTCGAGCAGGCTTGCCACGCCGTTCAGGAAAGGATCGCAGCCGATGAAGAGAACATCGGGGTGCAGTTTGGCCTGCGCCGCCAAATGTTCCCCGCCGCCAAACCCGATCTCCAGCCAAGCGGGAGAAGGCTCGTCTTTCATGAAATGCGCTTGGGGCGATGTTGGCGCGCCTTCTTGCAACGTAATAAGCAGGCGCGGCAGCAATTCCTGAACCAACCGCGTTTTGCGCACGCGCAAGGGGCGACCTTTGCGGCGACCGAAAAGGCGCGAGAAAGCGTTTTCTTTGGATTCCATTATGACGTTATCCATGCCCTGCGAAATTTCTGAATCCCAAAACAAAGTTTGTCGGAACGGGAAGCAGACTTCGGTCAAGGACGCGGGTGGATGCCGCGATATTGCCTAAGGTTTTTTCGCCGCTGGAGACGATGTTCTGCAGCCAATAGGTGCCTTGATAGCCCCTTTTGTCAAGATCGTCGATCATCCAGCTGATATCGGCTTCATCCATTATATCCGGCGCTATGGTCGTCCGCACTTCCAAAAAGACGCGCCCCTCGCGGCTTTCGGCGATCAGAAAGCCGAGACTTTCCCGAAAGGCTTGTTCGAACCGCGTCGTGCCGATCAGTTTCTCCGCCAAATGCGGCGGGCATTTGTAATCGAGCGCGATATAATCGACCACCCCTTCGGACACCAAGCGCCGCAGCATGGCGGGATTGCCGCCATTGGTGTCAAGCTTGGTTTTAAACCCCATTTCCTTGGCCTGACGCATCAGATCGGGCAGGCTGGAGTAGAAGGTCGCCTCACCGCCGGAGAAAACGACACCCGTCAGCTTCCCTTGCCGCGAACGCAAAAAGGAAAGAAGCTCTTCGTCTTCCTTCTCGCCGCGATTCAAGACAATGTTGGGATTATGGCAATAAGCGCAGCGCAGATTGCAGCCGGAAATCCAGACGATGCAAGCAAGCTCGTCCGGATAATCCAGCAAGGTAAAGGGCGTTATTTCGTATATCTGCCCCATAAGAGCGCGTCCCGACTAAAAAGAGAACAACCTGCGGAACCGCCCTGCCCTATCTCCGATTAACGGCAAACGGCTTGGCATTTTTCCGTCGTTGGTTCCTTGAAAGGAACGCGTTCGCGGTGTTCGCCCTTTTTGCCGATATTGAACCCGTCGATTGGGCGGAAATAGCCCATGACGCGAGTCCAGACTTGGGTCTTCGCGCCGCAAGTCGGGCAGGTGTGCTGTTCGCCGTTCAGATAGCCATGTTCGTCGCAGACCGAGAAGATTGGCGTGATGGTGATATAGGGAAGCTGATAATTCTCCAACACCGTGCGGATCAAGCGGCGGCAAGATTCAACGCTTTCCAGCTTCTCGTTCATATACATGTGCAAAACAGTACCGCCCGTATATTTGCACTGCAGCTTATTTTGCAGGTCAAGCGCTTCGAACGGATCTTCCGTATGACCAACGGGAATCTGACTGCTGTTGGTGTAATAGATGTTCGGGAAGTTGCCAGCTTGCGAGATTTCAGGGAAACGCTTTTGGTCTTCCTTGGCGAAGCGATAGGTAGCACCCTCCGCCGGAGACGCTTCAAGGTTATAGAGGTTCCCAGATTTTTCCTGATAGGTGCGCAAATTCTGGCGCATGTGATCGAGGATGCGAACGCTCATTTCGATCCCTTCCGCATCGGTCATGTCTGACTTGCCATGCGTGAAGTTTTCAACCATCTCGTTCATACCGTTGACGCCGATGGTGCTGAAATGATTGCGCAGATCGTGCAGATAGCGCTGTGTGTAGGGATAAAGACCGCGCTTCAACCCGTCATTGACGAAGACGCGCTTTTTCTCGAGCGTGCTGAAAGCAAGGCTCATCAGACGATCAAGCGCCTCGATCAGCTTGGGCTCGTTGCCAGCATGGATATAGCCAAGACGCGCCATATTGATCGTGACAACGCCGATAGAGCCCGTCATTTCCGCCGAACCGAACAAGCCGTTGCCGCGCTTTTGCAATTCGCGCAGATCAAGCTGCAAGCGGCAGCACATCGAACGCACTGCCCCTGGCTTGTAGGCTTCGGGATTTTCGTGACGGACGCCGTTTTCGTCGCGTGTATATTGGCTGCCGATGAAGTTCTGGAAATAGGAGCTGCCGACCTTCGCCGTATTAGCGAAAATCACGTCGGCGACGCGGCTGTTCCATTGGAAATCTTCAGTGATATTGACAGTCGGAATCGGGAAGGTGAAAGGCTGCCCCGTCATATCGCCTTCGGTCATGACTTCATAGTAAGCCAGAACGATGCGTTCCATTTCCGGCGCGAAATCGCCATAGGTCATGTCAGTCAGTTTTTGAATCTCGGGACGACGCTGACGCGCCATACGCAGCAATTCGCCGTCGCGCACGCCGTCAAACAAATGCTCCGCGCCGCACATCGGCATCTGAACGCGCAAATCGTCGGGGCAGTTGATGTCGAGCGTAACGTTCGTGAAAGGCGATTGCCCCCAACGCGCTGGAACATTCAGGTTATAAACGAATTGGCGGATCGCCTTGACGATTTCGCCGTCGCCCAGCTGATCAATAAAGACCAGCGGCGCGAGATAGGTGTCGAACGAACTGAACGCCTGTGCGCCCGCCCATTCGGACTGAAGGATGCCGAGGAAATTCGCCATCTGCCCCAAAGCTTCGCGGAAATGGCGCGGCGGACGCGACGAGACGCGGCCCGTAACGCCGTTAAAGCCTTCCGTCAGAAGCTGACGCAAACTCCACCCCGCGCAATAGCCTGCGAGGCTGTCGAGATCATGGATGTGATAATCGCCTTCACGATGCGCGGCGCCTTCTTCGGACGAGTAAACATCGTCGAGCCAGAAATTCGCAATCACCTTGCCCGCGATGTTGTTGACGAGTCCCGCATGGCTATAGCCGACATTGGCGTTGGCATTGATTCGCCAATCGCTCTTCGAAACATATTCTTCAACGGTGCCTGAACAATCGATCATGGTTCCCTGCGGGAGTGTGGGCGAATCGGAAACAGAGGGGACGGCGCGAAGAGCCAAAGACGCTTGAACCATGAGATTCTCTTCCTCAGAAAAATGGGGGAAAACACAAGATGATGTATTGTGCAACGCACTCTAACACAAGATATAGTGCAGTGATTGATCTTGATCAAGCCAATAAAAAATTATTTGAACGCCTCTCGCCTACCAGAACCTCACAGCATAAAGGCCAACCCCAAGCCCCACAAACAAAAAAGGCGCAAAAGTGACCTTCGTCATAGAGCACCTCGCCAACCATGCCGCCCCGATAAAAATCGTTGCCAGTATGGCTCCTGTCCCCCAAGCATAGACGACGGGCATAACACCAAAGCAGGCGACCGCCAGCATCGTCCATTTGGCGTCCCCCATGCCCAAGGCATCATAGCAAAACTTGCGATACCAGGCGAGATTAATAATCCAGATCAGCCCCCCCGCCATGATGGCTTGACGCAGGTGATGCGCAGCGATACCCCATGATACATAAAGCCCCTGCGCCCCCGTGACAGCCAAAAGTCCAAGGAAAATCAATATGTCAGGGATGATGGCGGTAAAGGCATCGATGGTCGCCGTCAGCGCCAGAATCAGAAGAACACAGGCCGTTACCCACCAATAATCGGGGGGCATCCCAGGGGCCATATGCACCAAGACAGCCTGCGCTTTGTCAAGGAAGGGAAACGCAAAAATCATCATCAATCATGGCAAGCAATGGCTGTCGGCGGTGCCTGTCGGCGGCGTAATCCAGACAATGAATTTCTGCGAGGCGCTTGCGGGATTGTATATAACCTCGGTCGTCGCGCTGTAGGCGATCGAACTGTTAAACTTTGTCGCAGCGCGCGTCAGACCGGCGACAACGGGTTGACTGCTGGCCGTCGGCGTCGTCCAAATGCAACGCCCACCTGTTGCACCCGCATTGATGTAAGACCAAGGGGCAAAGCCTTGCGTCGGTCGCGGCAGCAAGATAGAGCCCCACAAAGACGCGGCATCCGTCGGCGTGCAGACAAGGTCGGTCACAAAACCAGACCCTGGCGTTGCCGGATAGGGATCGCTCGTCGCAGCAACCGCGTTCATGGACACCTTCAACGTATAATCCATATTGCAGTTGTTGATCGTGTTGCGAATCATGTTCGCCTGCGCGACGACATCAGCAGTGATGCGATCCGCCCCGCTCGCCACTTGAAAATCGCCCCCCCCCGACGACATGGCCGCAGCGAGCACCGCCAACAAGGCAATGACGAACAAGATAGGGCCGATGGCGATACCGGCGGAGGGATGAAATTTTTGGGGGTCGTTCATGGCGTTCTCTCGGTTGCCGGGAAAGCTTAAGCCTTCACAGTCTGACGGATTTTTTCCCACAGTAAAGGGAATTCCCGATACCCCGATTCCGCGTTCAAATGACCGCCTTTTTCAACCACCGTCAAGGGGACGCAGAGATGACCGGCAACTTCACGCGCCAAAGCCAACGGCACATAGGGATCGTCCCCGCCGGCGAAACAGAAAACGTCGCCCGCGTTTTTTTTAATGCGAGCCCAATCGAAAGCGGGGCGGACAAACGACGCGTTCAGAGAATCATACGGCTCGGCACCCAAATCGCGGATAAAGGGACAGACGATGAAAATGGCGCGGTAGGGTTCCTCCGTTTTTTCTGCAAGACGCAAAGCGAGGATCGCGCCTGCGCTGTGCCCGATCAAAACCGTGTCGGCGAGATCGATTCCGTGTAACGCCTTATCGGCAACATCGAGCCATGCGGCAAGCGACTGTCCTTCCGGCGTCGGAAAAAGCGGCGTCAAAACACAATGCCCCGCAAATTCCAATTCCCGCTTCAACCACGGGAACCAGTTTCCCTCGGGGCTTCCCATTGTTCCATGAATTATCAGGAAATTCACGTTTGGGGACTTTCTTCACATAAGAGTAAAAGCACAAGCTTTTTCTCGATTACCGCGAAACGACCATAAGCTGCGAATGAGGCAAGACAGCGCGGCGCATATTGCGTTCCACCGCTGGGTATAAATAATTTGCCATAAGCCCCCAAGAGGCAGCACAACCCTCTGATGACGTGTTTGCGCCAATACATACACGATAGGTGACCGCCCCATTTTTCAGATGAAGGTTGGCAACAAGACTCTTTCTAGAGCAGACAAAAAGACCAGCGAGCCCCACCAAGTCGGCGGCAAGCGATCCGCGCTCACGAACCTCTTCCGGTTTAACGTAATAATCCATGGGTAAAGCTTGAGTCTCTTCCCTTAATGCTCCAGCCTTGCGCCTGATGGCGTTATGCCTATCATAGTATTTTAGAAAATCCTGATCTATATCCTTGGTTATAAAGTCTCTCAGACTCGAAAAGGGAGAGAGTGTAGCAATATATTGGGCATCGGGCCATAACTCGGTCATAACTGTTTGCAAAGCGAGATTAAGAAAGGGACGTGCGATCCCCCCTCCGCGCACCGGCGTACCATCGGATACTGTCTTCCACTGCGAGACAGTAAAGGGGCAGATAACAAGCCGCTTTCCCTGAAACAGATTCGTGCCAGTGATAATCTCATCGATATTCGAAGGAATTTCACTAGTACAAGCCAGTTGAACGGTCATCAGTGCCAAATCGGGCTGGCTTGGGTCGAGAAGACCAATAATCGCATGCGTAGGATTTAACTTTTCGCCGAGTCGCCTCTCCAAATTATTCCACCGCCCACTAAACTTGTGAAGCTGTTCTCTTTCTTTTAACGTACTAAGAAATCTTGGCGAAAATTCTGGCGTAACGCGAAAAATATCAGAACAAGATAATATCATAGAGGGATCAGGTGTTTCTGTCTGGAATCCCATAATTTTCTCCCACAACAAGTCTTGTAAAAAAGAAAGACCGATTAATTTGCTTGCGCTTCCTTTCTCATTGTATGATGGAAACTGTCGATTGCAACTTTTATGATGGATTGATGTCTGAATCCGCGCCCCTTTCCGCCGTGGAGATATCCGGTTTGGTTAAAACCTATCGCGGCAGCGCGGGGCGTCCGCCTCAAGAGGCGTTGAAAGGCATTAACCTTAACATTCCTCGCGGCAGCATTTTCGGGCTTCTGGGGCCGAACGGCGCGGGAAAATCGACGCTTATTAACATTTTGGCGGGGCTGGTTGTCAAAACTTCGGGGACAACGAAAATCTGGGGCTATGAGGTGGAGGAAAGCCCCCGCATGGCGCGATCCGCCATCGGCGTCGTGCCGCAGGAACTGAATCTGGACGTGTTCTTCACGCCCCGCGCCCTTTTGGATATGCAGGCGGGGCTTTATGGCGTTCCGAAACGCGAACGTCGCACGGACGAATTATTGGAAGCGGTGGGACTGACATCTTACGCCAACGCCTATGCCCGCACGCTGTCGGGCGGGATGCGGCGAAGGCTGATGGTCGCCAAGGCTTTGGTGCATACGCCGCCGGTTTTGGTGCTGGACGAACCGACTGCGGGCGTTGATGTCGAATTTCGCCAAACGCTGTGGGCCTATGTCCGCAAACTGAATGCAGCGGGTACGACCATTGTGTTGACGACCCATTATCTAGAAGAGGCGCAAGCCCTGTGCGACCGCATTGCGATCATGAATCGCGGAGAAGTGATCGTGAACGACACCACGGCCAGCCTTTTGCGTAGGCTGGATAAAAAACGCCTGACGATCACCCTTGACCGCGATATGCCTGACTTGCCGGAAAATATGCGCACACAAGGATGGGAGCGCCTAGCCCCCCGCCGGTTAAGCCTTTCCTATCGCCCCAGTCAGGCCGCCGTCGCCGCTTTGTTGCGCGTCGTCCAGGTGAACGGTTTTGTGATCGCAGATTTGACAACAGAAGAAACGACGCTGGAAGATATTTTCCTGCAATTGACGCACCGCCAGGAACCGGAACTTAAAATTCTCGCTCAATTGTAAAATCGACGATGTTAAGCAGCGCTTGTTTCGCCGGAGAATCAGGAAACATACCCAGAGAATCCCGCGCGATTGCGCCATAATGCCGCGCACGGTCGATCGCGTCGCGCAGAGCGTTGTGGCGATGAATGATATCCTGCGCGTGAGAGAAATCGCCGTCGCGTTGGTCGCTCTCATCCAAGGCGCGTTTCCAGAAAGCGCGTTCGGCCTCATTCCCGCGATGAATAGCGAGGATCACGGGCAGCGTCACTTTGCCCTCGCGGAAGTCGTCGCCCACGGTTTTGCCCAATCTCGCCTGTTCGGCGGAATAATCCAGAACATCGTCCACGATCTGAAACGCAATACCGAGGTTAAGACCAAAGGTGCGCAAGGCCTCTTCCTCCGAGGCAGGACGTCCGGCGACAATCGCGCCGATGCGGCAGGCCGCCGCGAAAAGTTCCGCCGTTTTAGCGCGCACGACTTCCAAATAGGCTTGTTCGCTGGTGGCGCTATCATTGGTGGTGATAAGTTGTAAAACCTCGCCTTCAGAAATGACCGCCGAGGCGTGTGACAAAACCCTCAAAACGTCGATGGAGCCGTCTTCGACCATCAGTTCGAAAGCACGGCTGAACAGGAAATCGCCGACCAGAACGCTGGCCTCGTTCCCGAACAAGGCGTTGGCGGAGGGATTGCCGCGGCGCAAATCGCTGGCATCGACAACGTCGTCATGCAGAAGGGTCGCCGTATGGATAAACTCGACGCTGGCCGCCAGTTTGCGGTGCCGTTGCCCCTGATAGCCGCACAATAATGCGCTGGCGAGGGTCAGAACGGGGCGTAGCCTTTTGCCGCCCGAAGCGATGATATGCCCCGCCAAACGAGGGATCATCTGCACGCGGCTTTCCATGCGCTGGACGATCAACTGATTGACGGCGGCGACATCCTCCGCGACAAGCGCGGTCAAAGCATCGAGCGCGGGAGCGTTCTTGCGTTTCAGAGGTTGTTCAAGGGGAATGATCGTAGCCATAGACCCTCTCCAGTGGTGATCCTGTGTTGGTTTACACAGAAACGGGGAAAAGGACAAATGATACTGATCCCGCCCTCTTATGTCCTCGACATCGTCTGTGAGGGATCTTCGTGGGCGCGATTGATAAGTTCCTGAGCCAGTTCCTGAATCACGACCGAGGTTGCTCCCGATTCGATGTCGCCTTTTTCAGTACGCAGAACGACCCGACGACGAACTTCCTGCCGCGCAGACCCCCCGGGGAAGAATTTGGCAAGCGTTTGCCTTGCCGTGGGTGCACTTAACGCCGTGTAGAGAAGGCTTCGCAGCATAACGTCTTCGACCGAGGTCGACAGCGCCCATAATTCAATGGGACCGAGCGTGTTGACAAGATGCTGCTCATAACGGCCCTCGTTGGTCGAAAGCAACAACAGGACGGGAGCGCCCGAAGGACGCGGCCCCGTCAGGCGGTAGCGCATGACCCATTTTGCGGTATCCGACAGGCCAAAACGTTCGGCCGTGTCGGAAATAGCCCGATCGGAAACGGCTGTGCCGCAGATCCACACCCCAGTCGCCAGATCAACCATGTCTTTGCTGAAATCGTCGAGCAACTGCGACGCGAGGACGATCTGCACGCCCCATTTGCGGCCTTCACGCACATCGCGGATAACCTGCGAACGGACGGCAGCTGTTTTGCTGGTGCGGTGGAATTCGTCGAAGCAGATGCGTTTCGGCGTTTCGCGGATTTCGCGGATGCGAGCTTCGTGATAAGCGGAGTATTTTTCGGGCACCGAGCGTAGCATGTCCGGCCCCAACCACCACGATCGCACCACAGCATGACGCGCCAGCATATACATAATGGCGGTCTGCCGGTCGGCGATAGCATCGCCTTGGGGGGAAACATCCTGCAAATCGATGGCGACGACACGAGCGCCGCCGATATCAAACCGCGTGACGGAGGCTAGAATGGGGAATTCGCGCACCGCCGACGCGATCATGCGTTCAAAAGCGTGAATAATCGTTTCAGCCGATCCGCCGATCTGCGTTTCCTCTAAAAGGGCCCGGATTTGGGGTCGGCGGGCAGCGGTTACGGCGTCGACCAAAGTTGGGGACGCGTGGCGTTGAGCCAGCATCGCTTCGTGAATGGCGCCCTTTTCGAACAAGGCATCGACGACGTCCCACCAATAGGGATCGCTGGGCAAGTGAATGTCGTATTTGGACAAGGCCTCGTCGACCTCGCTTTCAATGCGCACCAGATAGGGGCGCGGCTCGGTATTCGCCCCACTGTCGTCACGCCAACGATACATTTCATCAAGGCAAAGGCCCACCAACTGCGTCATGCCGTCATAGCTTCCGGTCTGTCCGGGCGAGGTGCAGAGCAGCGTGATAAGTTCGGTTAGATAGGCACGCTCTTCTGGCAGTGGATAGCGGCAACCCAGCTGCGTATCAAGCGGATTGATGGCGTAGTCCGGCGTCATGCGCAATTTGAAATGCAGCGCCTCGTGGCGACGCTCTAGCGGCAGAGCATCGCGGACCAGCGCGATCAATCCCGATGATGAAGGGCCGATATCCAGAATAGCCACATATGGCAAATGCGCCGCGCCCGCCGACAAAATCGTGCCGAGATTGAGCGCATTCATCAAAACGGATTTACCAGCGCCTGGCTGGGCGAAAATAAGATCGAACCATAAAGATGTCAGCGACGATCCGGGCTGATATGGCCACATGCGCCCATCAGCCGTTCTGAAAATAACCGAGCCGTCCTGAAACGGAGAAGATGCGCGCTGCCAAGGCAGCAATTTGACGGTTTCATGAAAAGGTATGACGACAGGCGGAGCAGTCGAAGCGCATGCGATTCCAAGAGCCGAAGACATTACGACATCCAATGGATCGCCGCCCACAGAAGCGGCTTGGCAATAACCCCAAGCTTCAAGCGCCTGCGTCAACGCGCCTATGCGCGTATCCATCAGTTTTCGATTGTTGAGCGGCGCGTAGGTCGCAAGCGACACACGCAATTTCACGACCGGTTCGCTTTGCGCCAGCCTCTGTAACGCCAGCAAAGATTCACGAATCTGTTTGTTGACCTGATTGGTAAAACCCAAAACGCCTGCGGCAAAAGCACGGAAGGCAGACCCTTGTGCACCTGCGCTTTCGATCAGGAACGACATGCGGAACGGCATATCGTTATCGATCAGACGAGCGAGAAGCTGGGGAAAGGGCGATGGCTCTGCGGGAGCCAAGGTCATATCGACGCCGCCCCACAGCATCGACCCGATCCGCACAATGCTGTTAGAAACGACAGCAGCATCGCCCACGCATAATTGCTGGCGCAACGTCGGCCACAGAATATCCGAAGCGTCTTTCTTATCGTGTTGCGGCGCACGCGGCAGCATGGGGTCGCCGGGCAAATTGGCACGCCACTCTTCGTGACCAATTTGAGGATAAAGGCTTGATCTTACAGCAGCCAGCGCCTCGTGCGCAGTCAGCACCTCGGCTTTCATGCCGATTTCTTCTAAAGCGCTCGAAATCGACGAAACATAACTTTTGTGCCGTGTGCGCAAGGCTTCCAACGCCTGCATGGGATACTGCGCATTCGGAGCCTCGACCCATTTTTTCTTGCCGCGCTGACTGATCGCGTTGGCAAGTTCGCTCTTAGTCAGAACCGAAGGCCGCGTCCACAAAACCACATAGATTTCTTCATGTGCCATGTAGTGCGCCAAGTGGCGGCGGCGTTCATTCAATAGATCGCTCAGATCAAGCTCCATCGCGCGCATGGCACTGCGATTGCTTTTCATCACTTTGTCGATGTCTTGATCGACCATGGACGGATCGCGCATGAAATAGAACTGCATCGCATAGCCGGGACGGTCGAATCGCGCCCCCAGTTTAAGCGTGGCCTGATCGATGATCCATTGGTATTCGGCATCGCCGATAATCTGACGCGCGCCGAATTGCTTGATAATGCTGACCAAGGAGCCGTCGCTGGCCACCAAAGTCATTCCATCGTCCGCCGTTTCCAATTGGATAAACGACTCAACCGGCTGATGCAGGGAGGTCATCAGCGAAGCAATGGATTCATCAATGAAATCGAACATCTTGGAACGCGCGTTGAAACATGGTGGACAAAGTTGCCGGACCATTTAAAGGAAATTCTATGAAGAAATACCTAATGAAACAGTTGATAGTCCGTCCGCTTTAGGGCAATCGACTGAGTTAACGAGGGAGTAAGGAAAGAATGATTCGTTGAGTAATCCCGTTGATT
>CAIXLI010000046.1 GCA_903920205.1 uncultured Pseudomonadota bacterium | reverse complement strand
AAGTCCGAAAAAACTGGCAGAAATACGCCGATTCAGTCACCGACAACTTTCGCGTCATCAATCCTAAGGATTTTCGGGTTTTGGCGTGAACAGGGTATAAATTCCACAATTCTCGCACGGGGGAAGCGGGGCTTCCTTTTTCTGAATTCTCGTTGCTCATTTTTATCTCCGCTGAAAGTGAATCGCTGCGCTTGTTCAAATAATAATGCTCTAACCGCCAAGGGTAGGCTTGAGGGCGGTCGTAGCGGCGGGGGCCGCTGGTTTATGGGGCAGGAGTGTTTGCCGGAGCCTTTTAAAGCAGCGTTTAGCCACAGTTGCCCCGCTCTTGACATTGGCTAGAGCCGTTCGGTGGGCGGTGGGGTTATCGCTTGCGGCGCCAATCAGAAAAGTCGCTGTGCCCAACGCGATAATGCCGCTTCCTATGACAATGCCCCTAATTTCCGGCTTACAGGCATTCCATAGGGCTTGCATGGAAAGAGTTTGTTGCTCTGTTTCAGAATCTTCGTCGCTCATTGTGTCTCCGTTGAAAACAACCCCTTATTCTGTGGCGATTATAACCCATTATGATGAAAGCAAAAAACGCTTTCGTCGCGCGTTATGGTTAACGCGCAAACGGACAATTCCTGCTCAATAAGCTCGATTGTCCTTCTATACAACTGTTTTTGTAATATGCGTGATGGTCGGGAACGGAATCTCGATGCCTTCCTTGTCGAAGCGTTGCTTGATGCGCAGCAGCAGAAGACGGCGCACATCCGCTTGCTTGCCCGGGCGGGTGCGGATGCGGGCGCGGATCGTGATCGAGGAATCGCCCAAATTTTCGACGCCCATAACTTCGATGGGTTCTAAAATAACGCGCTTAAACACGGGGTCTTCCTGAAGGAGGGCGCCGACCTCGCGCAGGACGCTCATGACTTGCTCGAGATCGCTGGAGTAGGACACGCCCACATCGACCAGCGCATAGGCGAAGCCTTTGCTGAGGTTGGTGATCTTCAAAACTTCGCTGAAGGGAACAATATGCAGCGATCCGTCGTAATCGCGCAGGCGAAGAGTGCGAAGGCTTAACGTCTCGACGATGCCACGGAACGAGTCGATTTTGACTTCGTCTCCCACCGCGACCGTGTTCTCGATCACGATAAACAGGCCTGTCAGGAAATCCTTGACCAGAGTTTGCGAGCCGAAGCCGATGGCGACGCCAAGGACGCCTGCGCCCGCCAATAGCGGCGCTACATTGATGCCGATCGCCGAAAGGAAGGTTACAATGGCGACGGCGAAGAAAAGGATAAAGACGGCGGTGCGTACCATGGGCAACAAAGTGCGCGCCCGCGCCGAGGCTATCGGCGCTTTGCTCTTTTTGTCGCGGCGGCTTAGGTAGCGTTCGATAGAATTATTCATAAGCTCGTAAAGCGTCGTCAGAACAAGAAGCGTTATGGCAATCGACAACACGGCCCCGAAAATGCGCTGTCCTGCTGGCGTTGCGATAAAGCTTTTGACGCCCACGCCCCATGTCGCGGCGATGCCGACGGCTGCGACCAGCCACAGGGCGGGACGCAGCACAAAGGATAAAAGCTGGCGGTGGAACAATGTGGGCTTTGTCGCCGTGGGCGCTTTCCATGTTTCGATCACGATAAAGCCGTAACGCGCCGCGACCAGTATGGCGATGCTTAGGATCGTCCCGCGCAGCATTAGGGCAAAGCCGTTCTCGATTCCCAGCAGCGTCACACCAAGGCTGATAATCAAGTACGCGGTCGCCAGATTATGCCAATGCCCTGCCAGCCATATGCGCAGCGCGCGCGCGAAGCTGGGGGTTTCCCCTTCCTCCACGGCCTCGCCGCGCAAGATCGAGGCGACCCCCGCGCGTTTCTGAAAAATAACGATAACCGCCATAACCGTCAGAATAAGGGCGGTAAAGTTCTGAAAGACGACGGTCGCGCTGGGGGGCGTGCGGACAATCGCGCCGATGTCGATCAGGAAATAGCTGTAGATGATGATATTGCTAAACGCGCTAAGCCAGCGATGGGACGAAACGGCCTGTGCCGTCGTCAAAGGGAAAAACCGCAGATGCGGCACGGTGGGAGCAAAAAGACTGCGCAGGAGTTGTCGAACCGTATAGCTGAGCGACAGCGCATAGATGATGTTCAGGATAATAAGGCGCGCCAAGCGGTGCGTTTCGTTTTGTTCCAGCAGCAACAGAGCCGCGCCCAGAAATACGAGGCCGGGTACAAGGCGCAGGACAAGCAGACTTGCCAACAATCCCGTTCGCCCAGGCAGGGTTTGCGGCACGCGGCGTTTCAGCCGCACGCGAAGCGGTGTGAAGAAAAGCGTTACCGCAATGCCGATCAAAAGCGGTACGCCGACGACAATCAGCAAATCCTGACGAATGGAATCCCACAAAGCTGCGCGGCGGGGATCGCTGCTTTGACGGTCCAGCCAGTCTTTGAATTCAGGCAGCGCAGCGGCGTTGACCGCCAAGGTCGCGCTGTTCGCCTTCACCTGTTCGATCAGCTTGCCCAGCGTGTCGAGAAGGCTGGTGGCAAAAGTATCCGCGATTTGTCCGGAAAGATCTTCGCCGGAATCCGTAGCCGGCGCTGGCGTGGCTTCAGCCGTCGCGCCACCTACCAAAGTTTGTAAGGTCTGTCCTAATTGTGTTGCCAAAGGTGCCAGCGGAATAACGGGGGTCACAAGAGGGGCTGCGACGGCGGATTTTGGCGAGACCGCGCTTGCGGCGGGGGGCACCGCCGTTTGCTGCGCTTGCGCAAAGGGGGGGAGGACAAAGAGGCTTGTCGCCAAAACCAACAGGCAAAGAAGCGGGCGAAATGTTTTCATGTTTCCGTGCAAGTTTTATGTAACAGATTGATATTTAATCATAAATTCGTCCTTGTTCAAGGCGAAAGCGCGGGGGCAAGCGTAAGGAACGGTAGCATAACGCCAAGGAGAAACAACGGTCAGCCGCTTCCCGTAATCTACAGTCTTCATGATTAGCGGGTGCATGGCAAAAAGGCAATCTTGAACGATAGAGTGGAACCGGAAGACATTCCGAAAAGCGTGTTTCTGGCCGAAAAACTTGCCTGTTGTGCCTTTTTTAAAAAAAAGTTAAAATCGTCGGAGGGGGGTTGTGTTCTTAACTTTTTTTAAAGGGGTGGTTCCATGTCTTCTTTTGATATGTCCTCTGGGTCGGACATCGGTTATGAAACCGAAGCCGTTGTTAAGTGGTTTAACCTGACAAAGGGTTTTGGGTTTGTTGCGCCCGTCGATGGGTCTTCCGATGCGTTTATTCACTCCTCGGTTGTAAGTCGCGCGGGTTTGCGCGATGTCGCCGAAGGCACCAAGCTCCTTGTTCAAGTTGGCGACGGCGCTAAAGGGAGGCAGGTTCTTAACATCGTTCAAGTTCTCGGCGTTGGCGAAGTTCCGCCAAGCGACTATGTACGTCCTCCTGCCACGGGGCCGGAGATGGAACTGACTGGTACGGTCAAATGGTTCAAGACCGATAAGGGATTCGGCTTTGTGACTCCCGACGATGGCGGGCGCGATGTCTTTGTTCATCGTACCGTTGTTCTGCACGCAGGGGCTCAAACGTTGGAGTCGGGGCAGAAGGTCAAGATGCTCGTTCAGACGGCGGATAAAGGCCGCGAAGCTTCCTCCATCGAAATTATCGGCTAAGTTTTTCGTTTCAAAACACAAAAAAAGAGGGAACTGGGGTTCCCTCTTTTTTTGTGTTTTGAAATCCCCCCTATTTCAGTATGCGCAGCGTCGGTAAAGGAATCTCGGCGACGGAAGGCGCATCGATATGGGCGAAAGTGACGACGGAGAAAGAAACGCTGTCGTTCTCCGGCGGTGTCAGGACGACATTCAGCGCGTGCGGGGAAAACTCGCAGGCGCGGAGGGGGGTCAGTCCCCGTGTCGTGAACCACGGGATAAAGGACAGCGTATCCAGCTTCGCGGAAAGAGGGCATCCCATAGGCCGCACGCCGTTGCCCCCCTCTTGCAGAAGGAGCGGGGCATCTTCGGCGGCGGCGGAAGACGTACCCTTGAGCTCGACCATATAGATTTCACCACGCGCGGGTTTGGTGGAGGGCGATAGTTCCACGCCGTTCAATCGGTAAACGTGCCGCGCCAGCGAAGCGCCTCTTGGCAAGGTAGGGGCGGGGGATGGAGCTTCGTCTTCCGAGGCCCACGTCACGGACAAAGGGCGTGTGTCGTTGTTCCGGTAGACTGCGAATAAGGGATCTCCTGCGCGAAGCGTAAGAACGCCCGATATTTCTTGCGTTTCCTTCCCGTTTGCGACTTTCCACTTTCCCGCATTGGCTGCGTTGGCGGCAATCGCGCGAAGGAGAGAGGCGGCGTCTTGAAGATTGGGCGACACCTCGTGGCGCAGGGTCTGCGCCATCGCGGAGGTTGCCGCCACAACATCATCGGAAGACAAGGCATCGGTCGCAGACAAGGCGTTCAAGAGCTGGATTGTCTTGGGGCCGCGATCTTCGTCCAGCATTTTCTTGATCCAGAACGCGGCGGCGTCGGGGTCGCGGATATGTTTGAACGCGGCGGCGATATGAGCTTTGGCGATCGGCGGCAATGTTCCGAGGGCGCTGGTGTCCGAGAAATAATGCAGGCTTGCCGGATCAATCGCGTCGGCCGCCGCCAGCGCGGCATAAGCCGCGGCGCGAGGCGCGCGTTCTTTCTCATCAAGCCATGTGTTGGCGAGGCGTTGTTTCAGCCAGCCGATAGCCAGCGTTTTGGCGGGCTTCGCTTGTTCCGACATATCCGCGCCAAGGGCGGTCAGCGCTGCCGCCGTATCGTTCATCACGCTTTCCCCGCCGCGATAGGGGGCGAACCCTCCATCGGAATTCTGGTGGCGCAACAATTGCGCGACTTGCTCCCGCATCCGGGCCACGACCCAGAAATCGGGGGCGAGGCCCGTCTGAACCAGCGTATCGCGCCATAACCGCAAGGCTTCGATGCTCGCCCCTAATTCCTCGGTTGTGAAAGGACGGGCGTTGACGACAAAAGACAGAATTTCCGCCAACCCGCTCATGGGCGTGCGTGAGACGAAAGCGACCGTCCCCTCATGCGGTTTTGCCGCGACAGGCAGCAGGGGTTGTCCCGCGTCTATCAATGCCGTTTCCGTGCTGCGCCAGGAATCGGTTTTCTGTAAAACAGCCATAGCCCATGTGCGGCTCAGGCGCGGCGTATGTGCGCCCGCAATTTCCAGCCGCAAATCCTTGACGCCCGTCGTGCCGCCGGAGACGGTCAAAGATAAAGAGCGGCTTTGTTTGCCGTCCAAAGTAACTTCGCCTTTTTCGCCGCTTTCGATCTTGAGTCCGGGCGAGGCGGTAAAGGCGTAATAATAGGTTTCCCGCTCATCGCCGTTATTCTCAACGCCGAAAGTCAGAACCTCGACGCCATCTTTGCGCACGGCAAAAGCCGAAGGGTCTTCTGTTGCGATGATCGATGCGGGCGCAGTCGGGGTAACAGGCGGTTTAGCTTGCGCGACAGAGGCCTCGATCACGGCGCGGCGCAAGGCGCTGCCAGTTTTTTGTGCGTCTTGCGACGCGGCTTCGATAGTCAGGCTGACTGTTTTTAGCCAATCCGACTCGGGCGTAAAGGTGATCACCGTGTCTCCCTTGGGGCGGAATTCATGCACGACATGGCGCAGACGCGTATCGGCAACAATCGCCGTCAGCATCGCTGGCTCCGGCAGAGTTACGTGGGCGAGGACTTCATGTCCGGGCTGCAAAGTTTTTGGCAGGCTAACGTTCAACGGTAAGACGGGCGAAGCGGAGGCGCCGGTGGAATCCCATCCCGCGCTAAACGTCGTTTGCGCCAGAATCTTGCCGTTGGGGTCGAGGATCGCCAGCCTGTAATTTCCGGCAGTCACGGGCCATTCCAGAACGCTACTTGCATCGGCCTTGACTGTCAGGGCGCCGCCACCGATGGGGCGCAACTGCGCCTCCGGCTTGTAATTCCATTTTCCTGCGTCTTGGTACCAGGCGAAGCTGCGGCCTTCCTCATAGACTTGATAAGATAGGCCGGATGTGTCACGCGGCTTGCCGTCCGAGGAAAGACTGACGACCGCGAAACGGGCGAGGCCGTTCTGGGTAAACCGCGCATCTTGCGCCAAAGGCTTAAGGCCGATTACGGTGCCTTCGGGGCGCAGGGGAAGAATAAGCGGCGTCGCGTCGGCGATGCCCGAATCCGGTTCCGCAACCACTTTCAGAACGGCTTGGTACAGGCCTCGTTCCTGCGGCAGTTTGGGAACGGTCAGGCGCAGGGACGCCTGACCGTTCAGATCGGTCAGAAAATCGGCGATATGCGCGGGGGTATCCCCAAGCAGGGCCGGCGTGCCGAAACGATAGTCTTTCCATCCAAAAGCCGCAGGGTCGAGCTTTTGCCAAGAAAGAAGGACGCGTCCGCCCGTCAGCGGCGCAGGCTTGCCGGAAGACAAGCGCGATTGAAGGGTGATGCTCCAAGGCGCGTCTCCCGTCAAAGTATCGCGCTCCGAGGTGACCTCAAGACGCGGAGCGTCGGCATGGGCGGTTATGCGTAAGGGCGTATTGGCAAGAACACCCCCATCGGCTTTTTGCCAGCGCAACGACCACGCGCCCTGCGCGGCGGGCGCGGGAATAGACAGCTTGGCGGTTTCCGCCGCGAGAGGAGGAACGGGAAAATCGGCATAGATAAAATCGCCTTGCGACAAACGAAGAAGGCTCGCCGAGGTCAGCGCGGCAGCGTCTTCCGACGGTGTCAGGGACAGAGAAATATCGACGGGCCCGAACGGAGGCGTAAACAAAGCAGCGGTACGGATATCGCCCAAAGCGGGATTCCCCGAAAGCGGGGGCAGACTTTCAATATCGGCAAAGGCGACATTGCCTGCCGCGTCGGTGCCGACGATGCTGGCGGCGTCGCCCCTGTCCGCGAGCTTGGGCAGAGGGGGGATCAGACCGATGCCGTTTGCGCCGATATCCGCTTCCGTCAGTTGCTCGGGCTTTTTGTCGAAGGCTTGAAGACGAAGCCCGTTTTTGATTTTTCCCGCCGCAGCGCTTGACGCAAAAACATGGATGCCGTCGCCGTCGCGCAAGGCGCGTAACGAGAAGTCGGATTTCGTGAACCATGCGGCGGCTAAAGGAGACAATCCTTTGTTGGCCGGTTTCCCTTCGTCCTTTCCGGCGTCGGCGACAATAAGGTAAAGACCGGGGGCGAGGTCGGGAATTTTATCGCGCAAAAATATTTCTTGCGAAACCGTCGCGTTAGGGGTTGCTTCGAAGAAATCTTCCTCGCGCCAAACCGTCTGACCCTTGCTGCGTGCCAAGAAGGCGCTTTCGGAGGGAGCCAGCGCCGTTTGTGCCCGATCTTGCCAGGCGCGGGTCATCAGGGCAGCGTCTGTCAGACGATAAACGCTGATCTTCGCATGCGCGACATTCACGGCGCGCAAAGTCAGCGGACGATCATAATCACCAAACTCATTGACGCCACCGTTCTTGCCGGTGAAGGCCAAAGCGGGCGAACGGTCGGGGATCGTGAAAGACGATTGATAGGGCGATGTCATTTTCTCGTCGTCCGCGCCGCGCAGGCCATTGACGTCAAGGCGGTAGGGTTTTCCCCGCTCCAATGGGAAGAGGCATAAAGACGTTCCTGCGGCGACGATGTTCGCCGGCGTTACGCTTTTGCCGTCGGCCTCCAGCCGCAAGGCCGTGCTCAGGCGCGAAGGCGGGGCCGCAGCCAGCGTTTTGTCGAATTCAAAACAAAGCTCGGCATTTTCCGATTCCGCATTAACGGTCGATTTAACGACATGAAGCGCCGACGTCTCCTGCGCCCAAGCCGTGGGGATGGGCCAAAGCGCGGTAGCGAGAAGAAGGCAGGAAAGAGAAGCGGATTTTTTCATTGTTTTCTTACTGTTTTTTTACGGCTGAATCAGCTGTCGATGCGCCGCCGCGATAAGCATTCAAAACGCCTTGAAACATATCGACTTGTGAAATCTGCGCCTGCGCGGCGGCAAGGTCGCGCAGTTGTCCAGTTTTTTCCGGTCGCGTCAACATCAGAAACGTGTCGTTTTGAGGCAGGCCTTTCATCGCCGCGCTGTAGTCGATCGCCAGCCTGTCCAGCCCTGCCTGATCGTCGGCGAGCGCATAGGCGATTGCGGCGTTCAAAAGCCATCCGGCCTGATCGGCGGAAAGGGAAGTTCCATTTGGCGGGGGCGCACCCGTCAACTCCAGCAAGGTTTTGGCGGCGTTCCCCCATTTTTGGGAACGCATGGCGATATCGGCGCGAAGAAACTTGGCGGCGGGGGCGGCGTTGTCTTTGAGGATCGTGGCGGCTTCGTCATTGCGGCGCAACTCGGAAAGGGCGCGAGCGCGCAGCAACGTGCGCTCGGTTTGCATCGGGACGGATACGGCGTCGTTGCCGATATAATCAAGCGCCGTCATCGACTCGGTCGGCTTGTGATCCAAAAGGCGTATGGCGGCAAGCCGCAAAGCGGCGCGCGTTTTTTCTTCGCCTTGCAAGCGGGTTTTGATCCTGTCTTCCAGAATGCTTGACGCCTGATCCAGTAAATCGACGGCGACAAGACGCTCGGATAGATTGCTCATCAGCGCGTCGCCGTCTTTGCCAGAGGGCATTAACTCGCGGTATTGCTGGTAAAGCGTCAAAGCGTCCAACGGAGAAAGTTTCTTTCCCAAATCACCAAGGAAAACGTCACGAAAAGTCGTCGCCATTTCGGCGCGGATGGCGGCGGCCAGAGGACTTGCGGGATAAAGCGACAAGGCTTGCGACAAAGCACCGAGCCCCGCCTTGATGTTCTTGGCCTGAATATAGAACTGCCCAAGGCGGCGCAGAATATCGGCTTCCAAATCGTCGCCGCGCCAGCCAAAGCGCAGCGCCTCCAAACGATCCGCCGCTTGCGCCGGAGTTAGGGAGGCTGTGGAAACCCCCAGATCAATCAAGGCAAGCTCGGCGCGTATTTTGTAAAGCCGGTCATTCGATGCTTGCGCCAGTTTCCACTCTTGCTCAGCGGCGTCGGCGCGTCCCGCTTTGGCGTTCAGCGTGCCCCGCAGAAAGTGCAGCGCGGGCTCGATGGAGGGCGAATGCGGCGCGTTTGCAACGACATCAAACCATGCGGCGGCCTCATGATCTTTGTCTGTCGCCAAAGCCGATTCAATCGCTAGGACAAAAAAGCGCGAGAAGAAAGGCTCGGGATAGCTAACTAAAAAAGATTCTCTCGCCAGAAACTTTTCTTCGGCGTGTTTCCAGTCGCGCATCTGGGCCAAACCCACGGCTTGCCACAGATCGGCCTCAGGTTGAGATCTTTGTGCGGGAAGGGAAAGATCGCGCAACCCGTCCTCGGAACGATAGGCAAGAATCTCAGCAGCGCCCAAAAGCGCCATGAAATCGCTATGGGCGCGAAGATCAGGGACTTGGGCGGCAAGGAAATTGAGCATCGACAACGCTTCTTCGCCCTCGCCGTTGGCAAAATAAAAACGCGCCAATTCCATCCGCGCACGGTTGCGCTCGGCTTCGGGAACGTCGACGATGATTTGTTGAAGCCTTTGCCGCGTTTTGGTAAAGGTTTCCCCGGGCTTTCCGCTCCATGTCGAGAAATCGAAGATGGATTTTCCGGTTGCCGCGGCTTTTGTCTTTGTCGAGGATTGTTGCGCCGTGCCGGTGTCGGCGGCGGGCGATAGCATCAGCCCGCCTTCGGCGGTGATCTCGACCCCGTCGGAAACGGGGCGAACGACTACTTTGTCCGTCAACGGCTTGATAACAAGCCCTTGCGCGGCGGGCAGGATGGTCATATCCGCCATGCGCCGCTCGACGTTGAAGGCTTCGCTTTGCGCCAGGGGCACCAGAATCAAATCGTCGCCCACAATCGGGTCGGTCATGATGATGGGCATCGGTGCGTCGGGCAGCGGCAATAAAAGACGTGCTCCCAATGCAAAGTCGGGTTGGGCGACAAGCGCGGTCGTTACAGGAAGTGTCGGTTGTTTTTTCGAAAGAAAGATTTTCCATACGGAACCGTCTAACGTTGCCTTCAACTCGGCACCTGCCGGTAGGGGAAAGCGGTAGCCTGAATTTTTTGGAAGGTCGAAAGCCTGCAGATCGATTTGCGCAGGAGCCCCGTTTTCCAAGGCGGCGGGTGTCATAGTTAGTTTGCGGTCGAAAATGACATAACCGACATTAGCGCGTTGGAAAACGGCGGCGCGCAGGGGGATGCGCGGATCTAGCGTGGCGACAAGCGTCGGCGTATCGCTGAGCGGAATGATCTTTTCGCCTTCTTTCTTAATGAGGGGCGGGGGGGGCTGTGTCGGCGCTAGTGCCGCTGCCAGAGCCGCCGTGGCAATTGGCGGCGCTGTCGTCGTTGGGGGCGGCGATTGCGTGGGGGCGGCGGGTTTGGGCGTTGCGGCAAAAGCCGTTGCTGGCGGGGGTGGGGGAGGCAGTAAGGGCTGCGGTTTGCCCGTGGCTGTCGAGGAATCGGAAGGTGTGGGCTGCGGTGGCGGGGCGGGGGGTATTTCCTCTGCTGCCGAAGGTGCGGGAGGAGGAGGCGCTACGGGGGGCGGTTGGGGTGTGACGGGGGCATCTCTCCCGCTGATATCAAGGACAACGGAGGTGGCGCTGGTGAAGCCTTTCACGGTGGCGTTGGGGTTGACGGTAAAGGAAACCGTCACATGCCCATTCTCGGCATGCGCGGAAAAGCCCCTCGCGCGGGTCAAAGCGGCATAAACATCCTTGGTAAACTTAATATCGGCGCTGGAATCAAAGGTTATTGACGCATGCGATCCCTCTTGCCGGAGGTGAAACTTTACGTCGCGGGGCCAGTCGAAAACGACGCGGTCAAAGGCCTCATGCGCGCCCGCGCGGACGGCAACGGTCGTCGCTGTCTGCGCGCCTGCCGGCAGGACGCCAAAAACCGCGAATGCCAGCGACGCGGCAAGAAGGGTGCTTTTACGCATGAAGAAAGGGGGATAACCGAAGTATGAATCAGAAGGTCAAGAAGGATACGATATACTATACTACGTCAACTTGAAAATCCGAAAAAAGTCTGCGGAGAGTCCGTTTGATCAGCTTTTCAGGCGGACGGATTGGGGGAGAGCCAGAAAATCCGAAAATTGGCCAGTGAAGGGCAATAATCTCGCCATTTTGAGGAAAATCGTCATTTTGGGGCATGCGGGAACTGCAGGGCAATCGACTGAGTTAACATGCGATCACATTGCAGAGGAAATCGGTGTCCCAAGCTGCGATATGTCGTTTAAGTTGAAGGCTTTCCTTGCCTTT
>CAIXLI010000045.1 GCA_903920205.1 uncultured Pseudomonadota bacterium | reverse complement strand
TCCCTCATCGCTTCCAGCGTTTGATGATCAAGTTTGCGGGCGTCGTCTTTTCTCATGCCCACAGAGAATCACACCCGATTCGCCACGTCAACAATTATGTTCTCTTACTTATGAACTTATTAATAGAAATGTAGTTTTTTCCAACTGCATCCTATGCGGCCAATTTTTTAAGCACTTTTGTGAAAGACAACGGCGGCGGAATCTGTACAATCGAATTCCAGCACTCAGTTTCATCAACTGTTGCGCACCATTTTCCTCTTGTCCAGCAGCGCGAAAGCAAACGGCAGTGGTATCGATTTCCCTCTAAAATTCTTACGGCTGATATTGATAGATCAGTTTAGTTCTTTCCGCATCTTCGTAGAAACCGACGGAGTCTAACTGCGCGTCGAGCCTTACCGCGTTTCGGCTGATAGCGTTTGATTGGTCGTAGCGCGTGACGGTAGCATCGCCTGTATGAGACATGCTCTTCCGCAAAGGTTCAATGTAGACGGTGCGAAGATTATAGCGAGCGAAAATAATGCGGTGGGAATTTTGGTTTTTGTCCATACGGGCAAGAAGTTCTTGCGCGTCTTTCTCGTTCAGGGGAAACCCTTCCAAATAAAGCGGGGCAGATAAAACGGCGCGGAATCTGCGCGGAATAAATTTAACATCGGCAAAGCCGCATCCCGTTCCTTCCACCGCGTACAAGGCCAACGTGTTCACACCACGCACCGTGGATCTATCAGTAAAGCGGAAAAGCTTGGTGGTAAAATCATAACGATCCAACTGCATCTGAATATCGTAGTAATAGTTCGTCGGAAAAGTGGCGATGTTCGCTTGAATGGATTGCCGCATAGCCTGTCGTACTTGGTTCCATTTAAAATCGTTGGTAAAGAAAGCCTTATACAGGTCGCAATCAGTAATGATCGCGTATTCGTCGAGTAGAGCCAAATCCGACAGATCCAAAGCATTAAAACGCACCATCGTACGCATCAGATTGGGCCACGACGCGGCAGAGTACTCTTGGGCACGCGCGCTTCCGATGGCGAGGGTGAGTGCTAGGATAGCGAGGAAGATGAGACGACGGGACATGGGGGGATTCCGAAAGGTTGTTTGGGTTATTATAGACCCGTCAAGGCGTGCCTGACAATTTTCTTCATTACACTGGGCAAAGCTTCGTTTTCAAGCTTGTGCGGGTGTACCCAATGGCCTTTTAGCTTTTTGTCGGTTGTCGCTGTCGCAACGGTTATTTCTAGCGTGAAGTGCGTAAAAACATGTGTGACGAGGCCGGAGCTTTGTTTCCATTTTGCTGGGATTGGCGCGTGGAGGCGGGCTTGGGCAAGGCTGGGTATGGAGCCTTCGAGCCACGGGCTGCTGGGGATTTCCATCATGCTGGCGAGGAGGCCTTGCGGGGGGCGGCGGCGGAGGAAGACTTTGCCTTGGGGATCGAAAAGCACGAAGGCGACGGCGCTGCGGGCTAGTTTGGGTTTGGCTTTGGCGCGGCGGGGTAAGGTAGATTGGATCCCTTGCGCGTGGGCTTGGCATGACTTCTGCCATGGGCATTGGTCGCAAGAGGGGGAACGTGGAGTGCAAATTGTTGCACCTAAATCCATCAGGGCTTGAGCATAGTCGCCGCAGCGTTTTTGGGGGACGAGGGTTGCTGCTGCTTCTCGGAGTTTTGCTTTGGCTTGAGGCAAGGGATCGCGGATGGCGAAGATGCGGGACATGACGCGTTCGACATTGCCATCAACGACATTGGCGGGGTTGTTGAACGCGATGGCGGTGATGGCGGCTGCTGTGTAGGTTCCTATGCCTGGGAGGGTTTTAAGCGTCTGCTCATCTTGGGGGAAGATGCCGCCATGCGTGTCACGCAAGGTTTGGGCGCATTGGTGGAGAAGCCTTGCGCGGCGGTAATAGCCTAAGCCCGCCCAAAGGCGAAGGACATCGTCTAAATCCGCCGCCGCGAGAGCGTTGAGGGTTGGCCAGCGTTGGATAAATTTTAGGAAATAGGCGCCGACTGTCGCTACCGTTGTTTGCTGGAGCATGATTTCGGAAAGCCATACGCGATAGGGATCTGCTGTGACTCCTTGCGCCGCACGCCACGGCATGGCGCGGCGGTGGCGGTCGTACCATTTTAGCAGGGATTCAGGGCGGGGAGCCTGTTGCGCCGAATGGTTTTTGACTTTCTGGATGAATTCTCGCACACTCGCCTTCATGTATAAACCCCGCACACTCGCCGATGCCGTCGATAAGGTCGCCCGCCAATCGGCTGGCAAAGATTGGGGACTCTATGCCAATTTGCTGGATCATTGGGCGGAAATCGTCGGGGCGGACTATGCCCGAGTTACGACGCCTGTCAAAATATCTTTCCCCTATCAGCCCCAAGAGGCACAGCGTAAAAACGGGGTTTTGACCATTCGCTTGCCCAAGGGATTGGCGATGGAGTTTAGTTTTAAGGCGGATTTGATACGCCAGCGGGTGAATGCTTATTTTGGGTACGAGGCTTTTGCGCGGGTGGCTTTGGATGCCGCCGCTACCCCCCCTGCCCCCGTTAAAACCGAGAAAAAGCTTGATCCTGCTGCCGTTCTGGCGATTAAGGAAAAGGCCTCCAGTATAGACAACAACGAGTTAAGGGAGGCTTTGGAGAAGTTTGGTGAAGCGATAATGGGGGGCACTTGAACATAAAGCTTAGAATGAGACGATATGATGAGGGGAAGAAAAGACTTGGGTTCGGCAGAGGGAGAGGTTTTCCGCCCTACCGATCGTTTTGCATTAACCATAGATTGCTTTTCTGAAAGTATTTGGTCGCGGATATAATAAGGCCGCGAAATGCTTTTTTTCAGTGGAGGTTATTACATGAGTAGTTCTGGCGGTGGCTGTGCACTTCAACTGTTCGGCGCAATTTGTATTAGTTACATGTTTGTGGATAGAGTGGATAATGATACTTCCCGCGATAATGTATACAAGGATTTACAAGAAGCAGTTGTACACCAAACAACCTATCCTGCGGAGATGAAGTTAAACGGGCAACCGTATAATGTGTTAAAGCTTACTGATCCAAAGACGCATAAAGAATTTTTCGTTGCACGCAGAGCTGTCTTTACAAAAAAGAACGATCAGGGCGGTGGTTTTTGGGAAGCAATCAGACCCGGTTATGAGAAAAAATCAGCCGATGTGGTTGTTCTGCCTTTTAATGCAGCTTCAGTTAAGGCAGCTCAGGCTCCGGCTTTCAGATAACCAGCCATCTTCTACGCTATGCCACACACGAAGAACTTGTTTTCGTCACGCATATAATGCGGAATCTTGGTTGTTTATCTGAGTGCAAAGTAACCAAATGGGATTCCGGATAAAATCGCATTTTTGCAAGGAAGGGAAAAAAAGAGATTTTTCCGGAATGACGAAGGGTTTTAATTAGTGGTAAGCCCTGAAATAGTTAACCTTGAGTTAACGCTTTCTCTTCCTCTATAATTCGAAGCTGTATGATTCGCACAGAGGAGAGCGTATGTCTTCCGTTTTTAAGGCGTTTTTGTCGGCTGTTTTCGTAGCTCTGGTCGCGTCTTCGGCTTTTGCCGAGGATGCACGCATGGCAGATCGGTTTGTGGGCAAAGCTTCGGCGCCGATCAAGGTCGATGAGTATATGTCTCTGACATGCTCTCATTGCGCAGAATTTTACGACAACATTTTGCCTAAACTTGAAAAACGCTATGCCGAGACGGGCAAAGTGCGTTTTGTGTTGCATGACTTTCCGCTGGACGGGGTTAGTTTGAAAGCCGCTGCCGTGGCGCGGTGTATGCCTGAAGACGAGTATTTTCCTTTTGTAAAAATTCTGTTCAGCGCACAAAAATCTTGGGCTTTCGGCGGCGGGAACCCCGAAGCCAATTTGATCCAATACGCCAAACTGGGCGGCTTGCCCGAGGATAAAGCCAAGGCCTGTGCCAATGACACCAAGCTGCAAAACGCAATTATCGCCGCGCGCACCGAGGCTGGAAAGAAATACAATGTTGAGGCGACTCCGACTTTTGTAATCAATGATGGGCTTGAGATCATTAACGGGGCGCAGAGCGAAGAGGCTTTTGCCGCCGTTTTTGATCGTTTGCTTGGGACAAAGAAGTAATTTTTAAAATTTAAAGAGGTTTTCCGTGCATTTTACCCGTTTGCGGCTTCATGGCTTTAAGTCCTTTGTCGAACCGACCGATTTGCATATCGGACCGGGGATGACGGGCATTGTGGGCCCGAACGGGTGCGGCAAGTCCAATTTGGTCGAGGCGTTGCGTTGGGTGATGGGCGAGAATTCCGCTAAGAGCATGCGCGGCGGGGAAATGGACGATGTTATTTTCGGCGGCACCGCCACGCGGCCTTCGCGCAATGTAGCGGAAGTTATGCTGGAGTTGGATAACGGTGACAAAAGCGCATCGACGGAATTCAATAACGAAGACACTTTGCATGTGACACGCCAGATCGAACGCGGCAATGGGTCGGATTATAAGGTCAACGGCAAGCCTGTGCGCCGCCGCGATGTGCAGCTTTTGTTCGCCGATCAGGCGACGGGGTCGCATTCAACCAATCTGGTCGGACAAGGCCAAATCGACGCACTGATCCGCGCCAAGCCGCAGGATCGCCGCCAGATTTTAGAAGAGGCTTCCGGTACTTCGGGGTTGCAAGCGCGACGCCATGAAGCGGAGTTGAAATTGAAGGGCGCGGAGCAGAATTTAACCCGCGTCGACGATGTTTTGCAAAGCTATGACGCGCAGTTGCGGAGTTTGAAGACGCAGGTGCGTCAGGCTTCTCGTTATCGCAATCTTGCCGATCATATTCGCCGCGCCGAAGCGGCTTTGTTGCATTTGCGCTGGGTCGAAGCGGGGCAAAACGCAGAGAATGTAAAGCTGGCTTTGGCGAACGCCGAAGCTCGAGTCGCGGAATTTTTGGCGATTGTTACGCAGGGCGACGCCGCCCGCACCGATATTGCCGCCGAATTGCCTGCCATGCGGCAGGCCGAGGCTGCAGCTGCGACCGTCGTGCAAAAGCTGACCCTTGCCCGCGAACAGATTGACGCCGAGGCCAAGCGTATCGCCAACGAAACGCGGGAGCATGAACAAAGACTGGCGCATGCCACGAGCGACCGCGACCGCGAGCAGGCACGGAGCCAGGATGGTCGCGCCGCGATTGTTTCTTTGCAGGAAGAATCCGCGCAACTGGCAGCCACGCAGGCGACAATTGCGGAGGAGCTTCCTCGCGCTTTGGAGATTATGACTTCGGTTACGCAGGAAGTCGAAGCGTTGGATGTCGCGCTGAATCAGCTGATGCAGGAAACGGCAACAGCGGAAGCGCGCAAACATGCGCTACAAAAGGAAATTGAGTCGCTTTCTTCGCGCCGCACCCATATGACGGAGCGTCGTGTTCAATTCGATGCGCAGCGCGTTTCTTTAGCGGCGGAGGCTGCTACGCGCCCTGATCTGGCCTTGGCTTCTGCCATGGTCGAGGCGACGGAGACGGAATTGGTCAAGCGCCAAAATCAGGCACAGGCGGCGGAGCAATATTACCGCGAGGCGGAGCAGCTTCAGATTCAGGCGCGTGACTTTGCGCAAACCACCCATAATGCCGTGACAAAGCTTCACGCCGAAAACGATGCGTTGGCGTCGCTTTTGCAAACACATGACGATAACAGTGAGCAGGTTATCGATTTAATTACCGTGACGCCCGGGCTGGAAAACGCTTTGGCGGTGGCTGTGGGCGAGGCTTTGACGGCGGCGATTAATCCTGACGCGGCGAAGCATTGGCGCAAGACGGAACTTTGGGCGGAAACCCCTGCTTTGCCAGCGGGGGTGACGCCTTTGGCGCAATTTGTGGAAGCGCCCCCTGCCCTTGCGCGTTGTTTGTCGCAGATCGGGTTGGCGGAAGATTTTGCTTTGGGCGAGACTGCTTTGCGCGATTTACGCCCCGGGCAAACTATCGTGAGCCGTGACGGTTGGGCTTGGCGGTGGGATGGTTTTACGCTGACTCCGCAGGCCAAAACGGCGACGGCTTTGCGCTTACAACAACGCAATCGCGTGGCGGCTTTGCAGAAGCTTATTGAAGAAGCAACGGCGGAAGAGCAGAAGGCGAAGGATACGCTTGCCGAAGCTTCAGCGTTCCTGACCCAACGCCAAGACGAGGATCGTCGGGCGCGTGAGGCTTTGAAGGCGGCGTTTGCAGCTTTGAACGATGCGCGGTCGACTTATGCGCGGCAGGAAAAGGAGTCCACGGCGATCACCACCAAGCTGGCGGCGCTGGACGAAACGTTGCAGCAGTTGAACGGAGATCTTGAGCTTCTGCGCATTCGCGCGACGGAGATTGAGGACGAGCAGAAGGCTATTCCCGATTTGGACGCTGCGCGTGCCTTTATTAGCGAAAACCGCGTTAAACTGGCGGAGTTGCGGAGTAGGCAGGCTTTGACGCAGAACGATTGCGCCCGTCTAACGCGGGAACAGAATATCAGTGCGGCTCGCGCTAAGACGGTGACGGCAGAAATTGAGGCTTGGCAATCGCGCTTAGCAAATGCCGGGCAGCAGATCGAGACTTTGTCCACCCGCATCGTCGAAATTGAGGGTCGTCTGGAAGAATTACGCGGACGGCCTGCGGCGTTGGAGGAATCACGTTCGATCTTACTGAGCGAACTTTCGCTTGCTGAAATAACTCGCAGGGAGGCGGCTGATCTTTTGATCGCTACCGAAATGAAGTTGAGCGAAGTTGAGCGGCAGGTTAAGCGCGACGAGAACACGTTGACAGAAGCGCGGGAGGAACGCGTGCGAGCAGAAGGCGCGGTACAGGCATCGACGGAACATTTCACCGTTTTGCACGAACGCATGACAGAAAAACTGAATTGCGGTCCTGAGGAATTGCCGGGCATTGCCGCGTTCGTCGAAGGCGAGGCCTTGCCAGTTTTGTCGGATTTGGAACGGACGCTGGCACGCTATACCAGCGAACGGGAGAATATGGGGCCAGTTAATCTGCTCGCCGAGACAGAGGCCGAGACGATGCAGAACCAGATCGACACGCTGCAAAAGGAAAAGGACGATTTGGTCGCCGCCATCGCCAAATTGCGCCAAGGGATTTCGCAACTGAACCACGAAGCGCGGGAGCGTTTACAAAACGCGTTTACTTTGGTCAATGAGCGGTTCCAGAATTTGTTTAAGGGGTTGTTCAACGGGGGTCGCGCCTATCTGGAATTGATTAATCCCGAGGATCCCATGAATGCGGGGCTGGAGATTTTTGCAAGCCCGCCGGGCAAGAAGATGCAGTCTTTGTCTCTGCTGTCTGGTGGAGAGCGGACGTTGACGGCTTTGGCACTTTTATTTGCAGTGTTCCAGACCAATCCTTCACCCATCTGCGTTCTCGACGAAGCCGAGGCGGCGCTGGACGAAAGCAACATCGACCGTTTCTGTGGTTTGGTCGAAACGATTGCCCGCGAAACTGGCACGCGCTTCCTTATCATCACCCATCAACGCATGACGATGGCGCGGATGGATCGGTTGTATGGCGTCACGATGGGCGAAAAGGGCGTGTCGCAACTCGTTTCGGTCGATCTGGACTCCGCCGTGGCTATTCGGGATGGGAGCAAGGCCGAGGAAGCGTTGCGGGATGTTAGGGCAGCGTAGTAATTAAGATTACCATTTCGGCCCAGCAGTCGACGCAAATTGAACGAGGGACGCTTTAGGACGCTGCGAAGTCTGGACAATTATTTCTGATTTCTTCGTTGGATGTTTGTGGGCATCTATGAGGGGCTTTACGACACCAAAAACAAGCGTACCAGCAATAAGAGCACCAATTTGCACAGCCTTGGGGCTAAGGCGGGGATTTATTTTGAAGAGAGAACTCAGCGCACCTGAATCAGCGACGTTTTTTCCTGCGTGGTCGGGGCAATATTTATCAAACACACCCTTAGCACAAAGCCCCGTCACTACCGCCAATGGCGGGATAATTAAAATGGAGGAAACAACACCTCCCAGTAGCCCAATCCCCGCTGCAGAGAATCCAACCAGGCCAGACTTCAAATCATCTGCGCTAATATTTTTGTCCATGACAATTAATCCTCAAATAATCTTTGGAACTGTCTTGGGATAGAATATCACACAAATAATTCTTTCAGAAGAGCTTTGCTTTTCAATTTATGGTTAATGTCGCGGACATTGGCCTTTTCGCCCCCCCCCCCCCATAAGAAAACAAAAGGAATTTCGGATAAAATCGCATTTTTGCGAGGAAGGTAAAAAAGCGGTTTTTCCGGAATAATTGTTTTTTTAAAGGGCGTGGGGTTTGAATTCTCAAGGGCAGCGGGTGTCGAGGGACACGATGAGGGAACCGATGGCGCAGGAGACATTTCGGTTGAGGGAGGCGAAGAGGTCTTTGTCTTGATTGGGGGATACGACAAATTTTTCTACGGGGGTGGGGACGCCTCCTTCGAAAGACGCGGAGAATTTTCTGTCTTTTTCATAATCGGGAAAATCTTGCGGTCGCATGAAGTTTAGGGATGCCATACCATCTGAGGGGATTTCTACGGACATCGGGGAGACCAAGAGTGACGCGCCGCTTGCCCATACGACGCTGATCTTGTGGGTGTTGAGTCTGCCACCGCCTATTTTCACGTCATTAGGGTTGTATTTTAGAATAACGGGGCATACGCCGACTCTGCCGATTCCTTCTTCATAAATCACGGCTCCGCTGGGTTCGCAGGTGTAAGTCACGCCGACTTCTTTGTCATAGGCGCATGCGCTCAGGACGGACAGACCGAGGAGCAAAAGGATAGAACCTTTCATTACACACCCCTTTTTCATCAACGCCTAAGGAAGCTGTAAGTGTGCTCCGATTGCATGAAGAACTTTTGATCTTCATCAAATGATTGGGGGTGGGTGTTACTTGAAGCACAAGAAGGGAGACGCCCCCCAAAAGAGCCCCATCTTGCTGCCAGCGAAAGCCCGTATAACGGTTGTTGTTGGGTGGATTAGGGCAAAAAATAGCGGTGACCTGGTTCGCCCATATATTTTTCGTAGATGCGTTGCATGACGCCTGCGCCTTGGAGCGTTTCGATGGTTGTATTAAGAAGACTTTTGAGGGCTTCTTCGCCGACGGGAACAAGAAGGGTGGCGGGGACTTTGTGGATGGATGTGCCGGACACTTGGCGTATCTTGCCTGGGTTCATGGACATAAATCCTTCGGCAGTAGCGGGTTCCGCGAGGGCGATATCGGCTTTTCCCATCGCCACGTTAAGCTCGTCCTGTCCGTAATCCGTCAGGGTGGGCAGCAAGAGAAGTTGGGCTTGGGGAAATTTTTCTTTAACTACAGTTTGGGCAAATTCGCCTTCGACCGCCACCATTTTGACCGAGGGGTCATTGATCTTTTTATAATCGTCGTCAAAACGTTTATCGTCGATGCGGGCATAGGCGTAATAGGGGCGGAAAGCTGTGGGGACCGTAAATTCGACTTCGCGCGCGCGTCCCGGGGTGGGAGTGAAAGGGCTACATATGACATCGTAACGACCGGCCTTGAGTCCGGTAAAAGCGTTCGTCGTGCTCGCTTCTTCTGTCCATTCGATTTTGAGGCTAAGTTGACGCCCCATTTCTTCGAGAAGATCGTAGTATATGCCCGAGAAAGCTCCAGTATTCGGGTCGTGCATAAAGAAGTTCGAATACAGAAGCCATCCGCAGCGCAAGGTTCCCGTGCGCATGACTCGGGCATAGGAGGACTCTTGTCCGACAACTTGCGCGGGCGCGTGTTTTTCAGCGACGTAGCGAGTTGTAACGAAGGTCGTGCCTGTGCTGAGGATGATAACAAGGGCAAGTTGTGGTAATTTCACGGAGGGACTCCTTGGAATCACGGCCTTGGTTTTCAGGAGCTTGGCATAAATACTAAGCGCGTCCAAGAGGGGAACTTATTTCGTCTTTGGTTTTAGAGGCATTTTGGACTAGGATTACACAGTTATCTTTTGCATTCCCTGTTCCCCTCTCTTTAAAATGGAGAACGATCATGCCCGCGCCTTTTACGCTTTTTGCACTGCCTTATGCTGAGGATGCTTTGGCTCCTGTCATTTCGGCGAATACCATTGGCTTTCATTATGGGAAGCATCACAAGGCCTATGTCGATAATCTGAACAAACTATGCGCGGGGACGGAATTCGCTGCGCTTTCGTTGACCGAGATTATTAAGAAAACGGCGGGACAACCTGATAAGGCAGGAATTTTTAACAATTCTGCACAGATCTGGAACCATACCTTTTTCTGGGAAAGCTTGTCACCGAAGGGCGGGGGTAAGCCTTCAGGCAGGATCGCTGATCTGATTGACCGCGATCTGGGCGGATATGACGCTTTCAAGGTAGAGTTTGCAAACGCCGCTATGACGCAATTCGGCAGCGGGTGGGCTTGGTTAGTTGCAGAAAAGGGCAAGCTGTCGATACGCAAGACTGGGAATGCTGAAACGCCTGTTTCCGGTTCAGCAGCACCGTTGCTGACGATTGATGTTTGGGAACACGCCTATTATTTGGACTACCAGAACCGACGAGCCGATTTCGTCGGTGCCGTGATTGAGAAGCTGCTGAATTGGGATCGCGCAAACGAAAGGCTTGGCGCGTGACACTTGACACCAAACGAATTTTAGTGACGGGCGGCGCGGGATTTGTCGGGTCGCATTTGGTTGATCGTCTGGTGGGATTGGGGCACCGCATTACCGTTCTGGACGATTTGAGCACGGGATTTCGCAAGAATGTTTGCCGCGACGCGGTTTTGGTTGAGGGCGATGTGCGGGATCGAGAGCTTGTCAGGCGGTTGATTGACGAAACTGATGCTTGCTTTCATTTAGCTGCCATCGCGTCCGTTCAACGTTGTCTAGCTTTTTTGGAGGAGAGCCACGCCATCAACCAAACCGCCTTTGTCGGGTTGTTGGAAAGCGTAGGCTCTCGCAAGGGCGGCGTCATTCCGGTCGTTTATGCATCGTCGGCCGCCGTTTATGGAGACACGGATGTTTTTCCGATTTATGAAAATCTTCCGCTATGCCCGATTTCAATTTACGGCGCGGATAAGGCAGGGTGCGAATTGCATGCGCGAGCAGCCGGACGCACTAAAGGCGTGCCGAGTTTCGGATTGCGGCCTTTTAATATCTATGGGCCGCGTCAGCATCCGTCTTCGTCCTATTCTGGGGTTATTACGGTGTTTGTCGATCGTTTGCGACGGGGCGAAAAACTGACGATCTATGCTGATGGCTTGCAAACACGTGACTTTATTCATGTCAGCGATATTGTCGAATATTTTATCGCCGCGCTGGGGAAAGCCTCGGTCGATGCGCCGGTATGCAACGCCGCGACAGGGAAAGAGACATCGGTTCTCGAAATTGCGCACAAACTTTCGGAAATTTTGGGACACGAAGCCAAGATTGTTTTTGCCCCAGCCCGTACGGGCGATATTTATCGTTCGGTGGCCGATACTTCGCACGCACAGACGCTTTTGGGGGTCAGAGCCAGTGTGGCTGTTGCCGAAGGGCTGAGGTTTGTTCTAGAAAGGTAGGCCCTTCCTTTCAAGAGGTTTCCTTGACGCATCCCCCTGTCCCTCCGCCGAAAAGGCACGTTCTCTATATCCGCCACGGACGTACGATAGATATCGCCGACGGATTCAGGATGAATCAGGACGAATGGGTTGAAACCCTGTCGGAACTGGCGGAGGTCACGCCGATCAGCCATGATTTTGATATGGACGCGGTTTGCGACCACGTTCAACCTGATTTCATCCTTTATGAATCGCCGTTTTTCGGTCCAACTTCACTGAACATTAAGAACGTCAACGCTCATCCCCACATTCCCCGCATCGGATTTCAGATGCAGGACGCTTCTTGCTCCACCCGCGTTAATTTCCTGCGCGTGACTGAGTCGATGAATATCCAGTGGATATTTTCGCATATGACAGAAGCGGCCTTGCGGCAATCGCCGGAAATGAAGGCAAAGGTTTTTTCCGTTAGCCAGCTTTTTGACGATACTGTTTTTCACGATTACGGTTTGGAAAAGGATATTCCTGTCAGCATTTTTGGCGGCATGCTTCTTCCTAAGATGTATACTTGGCGAGCTGCTACGGCGCTGCCTATCGCGGAGCGATTTCCGACCCTTGTTTATACGCATCCAGGGTACAGTAATCCCGTGCCTCGTCACAAATTTCCGGTTGCAGGGGAAGCATACGCCCGCCTTCTGAACCGGTCATATTTTTCCTTGGCAGATACCACGATTTTTGACTGTCTTGTGCGCAAGCATTTAGAGATTCCGGCCTCAGGTTCCGTGCTGGTCGCGCCTGACGCGCCTTCGCTGAAGCCTTACGGCTTTAGGGACATGGAAAACTGTATCCTTGGCGATGGTGATG
>CAIXLI010000044.1 GCA_903920205.1 uncultured Pseudomonadota bacterium | reverse complement strand
GGGGCTATTGGGTTGTTTCAAGTGGCAATGTAACGGATGACATGTGGCAACAGTACATAGAAGATCAGAAGCCAGAAGTGCCAGACGATAAGTTTAAAGTGGTGTAGGTGAAGCTAGCGAGTCGGCCTCTTTGGGCCGACCTGATCCGGCTTTAAGCCGTAACCTGAAACCACCGGCTTTAGCCGGTGGAGTATTCATTTTCGTTTGTCTCGTGGTAAGTCTTTCTCAGCAATAGACTATTAGGCCCCCCATATTTTACGGAGAAATTTATGTCTTTTACCACTGTCGAGGCGAATATTTTTCCCTCTCTGCCTTCTTCGGCATTAGAGGTGCGCTACCGCCAAGTGCTCGCCGAGGCACAGAAGAATGCCTCCGATATATTGGATAGACGCGTCATGTCATCGTCCGCCTTGTGCGCCGAGAATCCAGAAACCGCTTCGCCCGACGTCAGCAAGCTGCCTATCATGGAACAATGTTTAATGGGCACAATTATAGCTTCGTATTATCTTGAATCTCCCGAGTCGTACAGGGATCTTTCCATCGGAAAGGATTCTTCGATCTTGTGGAAGATCAGAAAGCCCTTCCTTGCCCTAAGCGAGGCGCATTCTTACAAAGCCAAATTAGTCTCGATCTTTGAAAAAATAGCGAAGAAAATCGACACGATTTTCGATGGGGAAGAACGCATGGTTGCCCGCATGGTCATGGTCTCTCAAAGCCCCGACTGCGTCAAAAAGATCGGGCAGAGACAGTTGTTAAAAATTCTATCGGAGACAGGAGCTTTGACAGACACTTCCTCGCGCCATTATGTGCGCCAGTTCGTGGCTCACAATGATTTTGCCGACGAAGCGCTTCAAAAGGCCGCGATGCAGGCTAATATGGCTGATAGACAAAGGCTGCAAGACTTAACCGCCATGCGTCCAAACCGGTCATCCCCACGCATTTTTCAAATGCCTTTGCAGAAGCGCACAATCAAATAATCCGATTCTTCGCCGGAAGTGCTTACGCCAATTTTGCAGCCGCGTTCCGCGCCGCTTCCGCGCCCGGCGGATCGCGCAGGACGTAGCCGCGACCCCACACGGTTTCGATGTAGTTGTCTCCACCGGCGGCGACCGCCAGTTTCTTGCGCAACTTACATACGAACACGTCGATAATCTTGAGTTCCGGTTCGTCCATGCCGCCGTAAAGGTGGTTCAGGAACATTTCTTTGGTCAGGGTCGTGCCCTTGCGCAGAGAGAGAAGTTCCAAAATACCGTATTCTTTTCCGGTCAGATGCAACGGCGATCCGTCCACATCGACGGTGCGCGTGTCCAGATTGACGATCAGCTTGCCCGTGCGGATAACGCTGTCGGAATGGCCTTTGCTGCGGCGGATGATCGCGTGAATGCGTGCGACCAATTCGCGGCGATCGAAAGGCTTGGTCAGATAATCGTCCGCACCAAAGCCTAGGCCCTTGATCTTGTTATCAAGTTCCGAAAGGCCGGACAAAATAAGGATCGGGGTCGTGACGCGCGCGGCGCGCAGGCGGCGCAGCACTTCGTACCCGTCGATATCGGGCAACATCAGATCAAGAATGATGATGTCGTAATCATAGATTTTGCCGATCTCCAAGCCATCTTCGCCAAGATCGGTCGTATCGACAATAAAGCCTTCCGCTTGCAGCATCAGCTCGATGCTTTTGGCGACAGAGGTATCATCTTCAACAAGCAAAACACGCATAGTTAGGCCCCGTACAGGTTAAAGGCTGTCAGAATGTTAAGCATAATCTAACACAGGCTTTAAGGAATGGTAAGCTTTATTAACAAAAAAAGGCAAAAAAGGGGCGGCGGCAATATTGTCTTTTTATAACAATTGGTTGTTGGTGTTGTTTCTGGAAAATGGAAGGGTTCTCGGTATAGGCATAGGGGCGATGAGGCGTGAGAAATGCAAAATTTTGTTCCGATTGCCCGCCTCGCGGGAATATGGCGGGGTGGGCTGGGGCGTAACAAAGATACGGCGCATCACTTCCCGATGCAGAAATCGCGAAAAATGATGTCGAGCAAATCTTCGACATCGACCCGCCCTGTGATGCGGCCCAGCGCACGCATCGCCAAACGGACATCTTCGGCGCGAAGGTCGGCCATGGGGGCTTGCAACGCGCGATCCAAATGCTCGGCGCATTCTTCCAACGCGGCGCGGTGGCGTGCGCGGGTGAGGGGCGGCGCGGTGTTGTTGTCAAAGCGGCTGCTGATTTCTTGCGCCAGTTTTTGCAGCAGGGCGTCGATGCCTTCACCTGTCAGGGCGGAAAGGCGGAGGGGGTTAGGATTCTGAACTGGTGTTTCTGACGGAACGCCCCCCTCCCCGACCCTCCCCGCGAGGGGGAGGGGGGAGAGTAAATCGGCTTTGTTCAAAACGACGAGGGTGTTTTCGTCGATCAGGGTGTGGAGAGAATCGTTTTCTGCGGGGGAGGCGGCGTCCAGAACGATGATTTTAAGATCGGCGGTTGCGGCGCGGGATTGAGCGCGGCGGACGCCTTCGCTTTCGACGGCATCGGCGCTCACGCGCAATCCTGCAGTGTCGGACAAAATTACGGGATAGCCGTTGATGTCCAAATGAACCTCGATTACATCCCGCGTCGTTCCGGCAAAGGGCGAGACAATCGCCACATCGCGCCGCGCCAGCGTGTTGAGAAGTGACGATTTTCCAGCATTTGGTGCGCCAAGAAGAACAATAGAAAAGCCTTCACGCAGCCTTTCGCCGCGATGATTGTCGTTCAAATGCCGCGCCATTTCGTCGCGCAGGGCAAGCAGTTCCTTGTTTTGCCGCTCGCTCAAATCTTCGGGCAATTCTTCGTCTGCAAAATCAATCGCCGCTTCCAACGAAGCCAGACTGCGTAACAAGCGCCCGCGCCAATCCTCATAAATTTTTCCCAAAGCCCCATCCATCTGACGCAAGGCTTGTTTGCGCTGCGCTTCGGTTTCGGCGTGAATAAGGTCGGCGACGGCCTCGGCCTCGGTCAAATCCATTTTGCCGTTTTCAAAAGCGCGGCGCGTGAATTCTCCCGCTTCGGCCAGACGAAAACGGGGCAAGCTTTGCAAAGCTTCGCTGACGGCTTGGATAACGGCGCGTCCCCCATGCGTGTGCAGTTCGATGACGTCTTCGCCCGTAAAGCTGTGCGGCGCGGGGAAATAAAGGATCAGCGCATGATCGACCGCCTCGCCTGTGCGCGGATTTTTGATCTCCCGCACGGAAGCCGTGCGTGGCAAGGGCAGGGCATTCGGCTCGCACAGGCGTGTAACGGCTTGTGCGGCATCCGCGCCGGAGATGCGGAACACGGAGACACCCGCTTTTCCGGCAGCGGAGGCGAGGGCAAAAATGGTCAGATCGTCGCTCATGAAGGTTCTTTACACCAAGACATGTTGCGGAAGATAGGGGGCTCAATCCCGCTTTTTCTCCGTCAAGCGTGGGATATGGGGTGCAATAAGGAGGGGGAGACTCCGCCAGGGCAATCGACTGAGTTAACATGCGATCACATTGCAGAGGAAATCGGTGTCCCAAGCTGCGATATGTCGTTTAAGTTGAAGGCTTTCCTTGCCTTTTGAGGTTCTGAGTAAATTGCTGGCAGCGTGTTTGATTGTTG
>CAIXLI010000043.1 GCA_903920205.1 uncultured Pseudomonadota bacterium | reverse complement strand
TATGGCTTCAAGACGTTCATCCTTTTCTCCCTCACATGTTGAGGGGTCAGATTAACGTCTGCTGCCGTCCTGGATTTCTAGGATTTTAGTGGAGCACTTTCAGGTGGCCACAAGTGGAGCACTTTGGGTGGCCGCCGGGGTTTGTGGCGATAAAACGAATATCGCTGACGCCTTCATGCCAGCGGACGACGAAGTTGTTCGGATCAAAATTTCCGTCTCGCTTTAAGCCAATCGTTCTAACGGGGGATGGAAACCTGTCGAGCAAATTGTTTGGCAATCGCTCAAATTCAAGAACGGCGCTGTCTCCTGCCGCGCCAAAGACCCCGCCATTTTTAAGCTGAGGCTGTACGGCGCGTATATTATCAGGATCGACCTCTCCGAACTTGAACACTTCACCGTTAGCCAGCATGTTTTGCAGGCTGATACGCTCGAAGCATTCCACAAGGCTATCTTCGGGAAATTCTTTGTCTTTGGGTTTGGATTGCACCAGTAAGCGCAGCCTATCCGTCAGCAAGCAGACATCTTCTGTGTACAGACCGCGCTTGATGTTGCCTTGCCGATCAATGCCAACTGTTGGCCAACTTAACGCCGCGCCCAGATATATCGGCTTGGCGCTACAAACATCCCATTTGGCCAAGAAGAAATCGACCCGAATATCTCCGCCATACAGGGCAGACATATTCCTGTTGAACCCAGCCTGATCAAAAGTTGCCCCATGCGTCTGCGCGACAGTCTGCACGGTGCGGCGCATGACGCTGGCAGCCGCATCCTGATGCAAGGTGTTGGTTTTATCGAAGGGACTGACGGACATATAGAGACCGCCCGGTTGTTGCTCCCACCTATCCTCGGTCATTTATCCTTCTTCTTGCGCTTAAGGGGCGCTGATAAATTCCAAAAAATATCGAATTCTCTTAAATAACGCTGTGCCAACAACTTTGAATGAACGGTCACAAATTCCCGCTTACCATCGCCCTCATGCAGCGACAAAACCAAATAGTCGCCATAAAGATACCAAGGAGCCATTCCCGTGAACTTTTTATCAAGAACACGATAGTCGCAGTAGTTTACCTTATTGCCTGCTTCGCCGCCAGGCTCCAATACTTTCGCGTCCAAACCGTCAATTTCTGCCATGCGGCTTATATGCTCTGCAACAACTGCCCCCTCATACGGGAGATAGCGTTTGTCCCCATAATTAAACTGACGAATAACGCCCCCATCCTTAACGGTTTCGTATATGTGATCGAGCAACTGTCTATGTCCTGCCTTGCCTTCGTAATGGCGCGTTTCTTGTTTGCGGATTTTGATGCCTTCTTCAGGCAGAAATTCGATGCCCTGCATATCGAACAAACTAAACAGCTTGTTGAGGGTCTTTTCCTGCGGCTGAACGGTTTCGCCCTCAATCTGACGAATTGTAATGCGCGTAAGGCCGGCTTTTTCGGCAAGCTCTTCCATCGACCAGCCAAGAAGGCCGCGAGCGCCGCGAATTTGTCGTCCTGTAATAGCCATTTCCGCACCATCCTTAGTTATTCAATATGAATACTATAGACATCGATATTGGTTAATTCAAGAAAAATGAGGCTGAACCCCCTCCATATAACCCATATCTTACATTCCGTATGTTTGCTCGCATCCCTTATGATAATTTATTTGATCCATTATGAAGATTCTTATTGACTTTGAGAAATTCCATGCTATGACTCGAAGCATAAGGTTCCAGCAGTGATTATTGCCAAACTATATCAAACACCTTTTATGGAGGAGCCATATGACGAACGCACAAAGCAAAAAGAAGTTTTCAGCCGTGAAGGTCGGCATTGCCCCGACCAAAGAACGCCGCCGCCAAAATGGAGGCGTCATCCAGGAAATTGTAAAAGACGGAGCCAGCGGTAAAATCACTCGCCGTTTTCGCGCCACGACCGAATGCCCTCTCGACGCTTATCTGGCTGCTGCGCTTATTAGCAAGAAAGAACACCGCACCGGGATACGTTTCCGTGGAGCCTATTATGGAGCCGTTTTAAGCCGCCCCACAGATTCCCGCCCCGTCAGCGAGGAAGAAGCCGCAAAGGAGCCAACAATGTACGAGAAAGCCTTGGAGCAAGCCTATCGCGTATTACCGACAGACGAATTGAGCGCCGTTATCGATGTTTGCGGATATTCTGAATATATGTGGAATCCGCAAGCCTTCGAGAAAATGCGCAAGGGCTTGGGGCGTCTGGCTGTGCAATGGAATTTGGCCGCGTTCGAGACTTGCGGACATTAGCGCCTAGTCGTCGAACAAGTCTGTCCTGTTGAAAACCACCGCCCTCTGGGTTGGTGGTTTTTCTTTGTCCAAATTTTGGAGACTGTCATGCAACCCGCATTTTCGCCATTAACAATCATGCAGGAATTCCGCCGTGCAAAAGCTGTCTGCCAAAGGAACCCCGTTGTCAGACAAACGTGTCGAACAGCTAAAAGCTCTGCGCAAGTTGCGCCTTGGGTCAGACCGCAAGCGGTCAGCCCAAAGGCTTGCGTGCTAAAGCACGGGCGAAAACGTCCCCACAGGCTGATGGCGCGTTTTTCAGAAGACGAACGGGAAACGGTTATCGGCAAAGCTAAAATGTCGAGCCTTTCAGTTAACGAGTTTATCCGCGCATCGATCTTGGGGGCTGGATACGTCTCAAGGATCGACCCGACAAAACGCCAGTTGCTTCTCGAAGCAAGCCGGGAACTCGGGCATCAGGGAAACAACCTTAACCAGATAGCCAAACATCTGAACGGCGGGATTCTCGATCCTATGAATGGCAACGATATGCTTTCCGTGCTGGCACGCTCCCTGCTGGCGGCACATCAAACCGTCAGAAAAGCCTTAACCGAAGGGGAAATATATTGATTATCAAAATCCACATTCGGGGCGGTCATGGATGCGGTTTTCGGACTTTTTTCTTTGGCGTATAGGTAAGTTCTGCTGGTGGTCTGTGTGGGTCTGACCATGTATCCGTAGGTTTGTCGTAGAGATACTGCAAGCCGCGATCTCTTATAATGTCTTGTTTTCGAGCCTTTTGTGCATCTGTCAACGGCGGAATGCCTTTTGTTTTCTTTTGCTCGATTGAAAAGAAATAGTGGCGTTCAAAGAAATCCGTCCATCCTTCAGTAGGAGGATCTCCTGAGGCCTGCGCTTTCTTCAAGCTCATATTCAATTCTGAAAGACAGACTAGCCGCCTATTGGGGCGTTTCACCAAGCCACATTTACAACCTGATTCATTCAAACGCGATCCGTCATTTGCGGATCGGCACAGCCATTCGTATTCCCGCAATCATAGTCAAAGAATTTGAGGAGGCAGCATGTCTAACGAACTCGATTTCTACAAACTCGAACAACGCTCAAACGGCATCTGGTATATTCGCTGGTACGATCCAATCTCAAAAGCCATCGGCTCCCAACGCATATCAACGCGGACAGCAGACCGCCGCGAAGCAGAAAGATTCAGAGCACAATACATTACCGGATTGAAAAATATCGCTCCGCCGGAGCAACCAACAATAAATTGGATACTGGAACGCTATCGAGAGGAAAAGGCAGTAAAAACACGCTCTCTTTACACGATTGATAATCACATGAAGACCCTCAGACCTTTCTTTGGTGATCTTCTTCCTGAACATATCAGCAACCGTTTGATTGCCGAGTATGCACAATCAAGAACTGTATCCGCAGGAACCCTTTTGCGGGCCTTGGGAGTGTTAAAAGCGGCGCTGCATTACGCAGAAGGGAATCGCTGGATACCTATACAGCCTCAATTTTCTATGCCTGTTAAAGCTCCGCCGCCAAAAGACCTATGGCTAACGCGAGAGCAGGTTACGTTGTTGATTGAAAAGGCCAAATCTCCGCACATTTCCCTGTTTATTAAATTGGCCGTTTCAACAGCGGCGCGGTCAGGGGCTATTCTTGAGCTGACGTGGGATAGGGTTGATTTTGAAAAGCGTCTTATTGACCTTGGCCAAGGCCATGGCAACAAACGCCGTTCAATCGTTCCTATGCACGATCAGGTTTATGACGCTTTGTTAGAAGCAAAGGAATTGAGGCAGACAGATTTTGTCATCGAGTATATGAGCAAGCCCCTCAAAAGCATCAAAAAGGCATTCAGGGAATTGTGTAAAAGCTGCGGCATTAAGGCAAGCCCCCATGTTTTACGTCACACGGCGGCAACATGGATGGTCATGGCTAGGGTGCCTTTATCGGAGGTGGCGAGGGTGTTGGGAGATAGCGAGCGAACCGTAGAGAGAGTTTATGGTAAGCACGCGCCCGACTATCTTCGTCGCGCAATTAGCGCCTTAAATTTCGTAACTGCCTAGCCGTACCGAGTGAGTCTGGCGG
>CAIXLI010000042.1 GCA_903920205.1 uncultured Pseudomonadota bacterium | reverse complement strand
TCAAACGTTGATCGATCCAAATCTTAAGGGTGTCGAAACTTAACCCTTGCGGATCAGGAATGTCACGCAGGCAATCCAAATTCATTGGGAGACCAATAGGTTGTTGAAGGCGCGGGAAGAATATGGGCATGAAGGGGGTGGCGTCAACGCTTCCCTTCATAGAGCCAAGGACAAAATCGCCTTTTATTTGACATTAAGATCGCGCATGGTAGCCTGATGAAGAAAGGGAAATCCGTATGCGCCCGATGAAAACTAGAATTATTCTTATGCTTGCAGCGTTCCTTACGTTGGCGAGTTGTCGCAGTTCAGGCGATTTCGGCAGCGAGCCGGAACAGCTGGCTGATCGCGCGCGAATCAGTTTTCAGGGCATGATGGGTGACAGCCAATATCCCGGGCTGGTCGATCTTGCCACTCGTGCTAAAGCCATCATCATCGTTCCTAACCTTATTCGCGCCGCGTTTTTCTTTGGCGGTCGCGGCGGCAACGGCGTCATGCTGGTACGCGGGCCGGATGGCAAGTGGAGCCCCCCTGCTTTCTATACATTGGGCGGCATCAGCTGGGGCTTACAAATTGGTGGACAATCCTCGGAGCTTGTCATCGCCATTATGACCGAAAAGGGGCTTGATGCGGTTATGAACCGCGCCGTGACTTTGGGCGGCGACGCAGGGGTCGCTGTTGGCGAATTGGGCAAGGGCGTCAACGCGTCGACGGGCATTGGATTGAAATCGGATATGTACGCCTTTGCGCGTTCCGAGGGCTTGTTCGTAGGTGTTTCGCTGGAAGGCTCTGTCCTCGCGCCGCGTGAAACGTGGAACCAACAGCTTTACGGTCAGGACGCGACGCCGAAAAGCATTTTGGTCGAGCGCACCGCGTCGCCGTCGTCTAATGCCATTACCGGGCTAATCGCCGTGATGCCGTAAGACGGCGCCTTGCTAGATCATTGCCATGCCGCCGTTGATATGCAGGGTTTGCCCTGTGATGTACCGAGCCTCTTCGCTGGCGAGGAAGGCGACGCCTGCGCCGATGTCTTGCGGGGCCCCCATTTGACCGGCAGGAATGCTGGAAAAAATTTTAGCCTTTTGATCGTCGGTCAGGACATCGGTCATAGGCGAGGCGATGAAGCCGGGCGCGACGCAATTAACAGTGACGTTGCGCGAGGCGATTTCCTGCGCCAGAGATTTAGTCATGCCGATCAAGCCTGCTTTGGAGGCGGCGTAGTTCGCCTGCCCCGCGTTGCCTGTGACACCGACAACGGAGGTGATGCTGATAATGCGCCCCCAGCGGCGCGACATCATGCCTTTCAGCACGGCGCGGGAGAGGCGGAAGGCGGCTGACAAGTTGACGTTCAACACCGCGTCCCAATCTTCGTCCTTCATGCGCATCGCCAAGCCGTCGCGGGTCAGTCCGGCATTGTTGACCAAAACATCAACGCCCCCCCCCAGTTGCGCTTCGGCCTCTTTTAACAGAAGCGCGGGAACGGTCGGATCGGACAGGTTTCCGGCGGCGATAAAGGCGCGGTCGCCTAATTCTGTTTTCAACGTCTGCAGGGCCTCAACCTTGGTGCCTGACAAAACGACGTTTGCGCCCTGCGCGTGAAGCGCTTGCGCGATGGCCTTGCCCAAACCGCCCGAAGCGCCTGTGACCAAAGCATTTTTACCTGAAAGAGAAAACATGACCGTTCCGTATTGCTTGAAGAACCTTAACACGCCCGAAGAGCGAAAGGTCAAGCTAGACGATTTTATTCAGAAATCAATGAACTTTGTTGGCAACGCAAGACCTTATGTGCGCCACCTATATTTGAATGGGGACAACTTAATGATACTGGCGTTTCGCCAACCATGTGAACTCACTGCTCTTCCGGTCCAGCACTTTTTCCAGCGCGTTGATGACGCGCGGCGCAAAGATTGTTCCCGAGTCTTTAAGCAAACGTTGCATGGCGACGGAGAAATCCAAATCGGGACGATAGGCGCGTGGGCTAACCAAAGCGACGAAAGCATTGGCGACGGCAACGATCTGCGCCGTGGGCAAGATCGCCTCGCCTTTCAAGCCATGGGGCGCGCCAGTTCCGTCAAAATGCTCAAGAACTTGGCGCAAGGATGGCACGACTGGTACGCTAAAATCGATCAGCGACAAAATATCCGCCGACATCAGGATTCCATCGCGGATGCGTTGCAGTTCTTCGGGCGTCAAACTTTCTGTCTTAGTTAGAATCGACCTCGATATCATGACCTTGCCGAAATTCATCAGCGAGCCAGCGATTTCAGCGGCTTCTATATTGGCATCAGACAGATTCATCTCGACAGCAAGCGCGCGCGACAACTGCCCAACATGGGACGAATGCCCTGCTGCATAAGGATCACGACGATCAACGACAGCGACAAGCGTCGAAATGATCTGCCGCAGCATGGACTCGCGGCGCTCGCGTTCGATCATCGACGTCGTCACGTTATCGCCCCACGCCATAATACCGCCAGGGAATTCGCCGAACGGCGCTAAGGGACGATAGCTGGTTTGGATATAGGCAATACCACCGCCACTTTCGGTGAAATGTTCTGTCGCTTCGAAAGGCAGACCGCTTTGCTTCACAATGTCGAGGTTTTTTAGAACCTTACTCCCTTGATCAAGCCCCATAACCTCGATTACTTTTTTGCCGACAATGAAGGTCTCTGACACGCCGAGTTTCCTCGCCGCGCTGGCGTTGACATACCAGTATTCGTTATTATTGTCGTATATCTCCAGAGTCGAAGAAGTATTTTTGTTAATCATCTGGAAAAAGTCGTCTTGCCCGTTCATGCGCCGTTGCAATTCGTCGATGCGGTGCTGAAAACCCTCAGACGACAGAACACGTACTTTTTCAGAGGCATTCAGGACGATAATCAAAACAACAATCGTCAATGGTACAACGCCCAGAAAAACCAGAAAGAACAAAGGTTCGAATTGAGGATATTCATTCGCGGAAAAAAGCTCTTGCG
>CAIXLI010000041.1 GCA_903920205.1 uncultured Pseudomonadota bacterium | reverse complement strand
TAAGGCCTTCAGTTCAGGGGAAAGTTCCATCCCCACGTTGACTCATATTCACGGCGTCACCGCAATACAAATCTACCGCTTGCCTCCCTTTAACTTAAGCCTGTGACCCGCCAGACTCACTCGGTACGGCTAGGCAGTTACAAATAATTAATTGCTTTCGCTTCCCTCAGAGCAGTCCGCCAATACCCCTCGCCCTGCACGAAAAACCAAAAACAGCTATAACTTCCAGTATGTTACCTTGTTTCAGAAATGTGGAAAAGGCAATATTACCCGCCATAAGACGCAACAATTTCTTCGGCAAAAGCCTCATGCGTGGCCTTACGCCTTGAAAGCGAAGCCACGCCGTTACGAATAACGATTTCAACTGGCAAAGGCCTAAGATTGTAAACCGAAGCCATAGAATGACAATAAGCCCCCGCATTCAAGACCGCCAGAAAATCGCCCTCGCGGATTTCAGGAATGGAGCGGTCGGAGGCGAACAAATCTCCCGTTTCGCAGATATTGCCACAAATATCGTAAGTCCGAGACGCACCATTCGGGTTCGAAATATTCAGGATATGGTGATAAGCGTCATACAGCATCGGGCGGATCAAATGCCCGAAACCCGAATTCGTTCCGGCAATTAACCTTCCACGATTGTCTTTGATCGTGTTCACCTGCATCAGGAAAATACCGCCTTCGGCGACAAGATACCTTCCCGGCTCGAAATACAATTCCAATTCCCGCCCATAAGCGCGGCAGAAATCGGCAAAGATCTCCACAGCTTTTTTCCCGAACACGGCATAATCGATGCGCTTGTCCTCAGGGCGATACGGAACCTTGAACCCGCCGCCGAAATCGACAAAGCGCAAAGCGGGAAAGCGTTCTTTCGTCCCGATGCTCAAAAGATTTTTCATGCCCTGATAGAATTGCTCGGCCTCTGCTATGCCGCTGCCCGTATGTTCGTGTAAGCCCACAATGGTCAAACGATAACGTGCCGCGATGTCCAACGCCGGTTCAACATCCTCCAAACGAATGCCAAATTTCGTTTTTTCACCGCCAGTTTGGACTTTTTCCGTTTCCCCCGCTACAACATCGGAGTTGAAGCGCAGGCAGACATTGCTGCCCGGAAAAGCTTCGCCATATCTTTTTAGGCCGGAAAGGGAATCGATGTTCAGCAAGACGCCAAGATTATGGACAAGGCTCATTTCCTCATCGGTCATATTATTGGCGGTATAGAGGATATCCTCTTTAGGAAAGCCCGCTTTTAAAACGACAAAAACCTCGGCAGGACTAACCGCATCAATGCGCGCGCCCTCCGCTCTCAAAGCCTTTAAAATATCCAGATTGTAATTCGCCTTCATAGCGTAATGGATGCGCAGCTTGGGCCAGGCAAAGGCCTGAACAAGGCCCTTGTAACAAGAAACAATATGATCCAAATCATAAACGTAAAGTGGCGACCCATACTGGGCGCAAAGCGACAAAAGATCGACGCCATGAAGGCGATACGAATCGTGATCCCGTGTAACGGGGGCATTCAAATTTTGCATGGGACTCTCTGGCAAATAAAAACCTGTGTGATGTGCGACAAGCAACCCTTTTACCAACAGGACAGCAAGAAGGGCAACAGGGCAAAAAGATAAAGAAGCCTTATTCAGTAAGATTCTCCCGTCCAACCGTTAAGCCTTGAATTGACCCGATGGGCGCATCGGGCTATGAATAACCCTCTTCATTCATAGAAAAAAACAAGGTCTTATCGTGTCTCAAGAAAAAGCATTTCAGGCGTCTTCCTCCTCGGTCATCGGGGAAGCCTCGGCGGATAGCGCCGATGGTTTGTGGGTCGGAAAGATCGCGGATAAGGTTCTGGCGGAATTTCCTGATCAAGAGCTTTACACCTGCGCCGCGGGCATTAGCCCCTCAGGCATCGTTCATTTCGGCAATTTCCGCGATGTGGCGACATCCTATGCCGTCGTCTGCGAACTCCGCGCCCGCGGAAAAAAGGCGCGGTTTTTATTTTCATGGGACAATTATGACCGCTTTCGCAAAGTCCCCGTCGGCGTCGATCCTTCTTTCTCGCGCTATATCGGCATGCCGCTGACCTCGGTGCCCGATCCCGAAGGCCAATTCCCATCCTATGCCCGCCGCTTTGAAGCCGAATTTGAAGAATCGATGAAGGATTTGGGCATTACTCTCGATTACCGCTACCAAACACAAGAATATCAATCGGGTCGCTATACGGACAAAATCGCCTTTGCTCTTCAAAACCGCGCCCAAGCCGCCGAGATCCAACTGCAATTCAAAACCGACAAAGGCAATCAGGAAAAAGGCATCGATCCCGAAACCTTCCGCCAAACCTATTTTCCCGTCACCGTCTATTCGCGCTTTTCCGGCACCGACAAGGTTCAGGTTTTGTCTTATGACGGTGGCACTAAACTAACCTATCGCTGCCTGATGACGGACAAAGTCGAACAAATCGATTTCAGGGAAACGCCCGTTGTCAAATTGCCGTGGAAACTCGATTGGGCGATGCGCTGGGGCGAAGAACAAGTGCATTTCGAACCCAGCGGCAAAGACCACATGACGCCAGGCGGCAGCTTCGACGTCAACGCTGCCTTTGCGCGAGAGATGTTCGGACGCAAACCACCTGTCCCCCAAATGTATGAATTCGTCGGCATCCAAGGCGTGAAGGGCGGCAAAATGTCCGGCTCGAAGGGCGGCGCGATTTCGCCTGCGATGCTGCTGGAAATCTACGAACCCACTTTGCTGAAATGGCTCTATATGCGTCGTTCGCCGATGCAAAGCTTCAACCTCGCCTTCGATACCGAAGTCTATCGCCAATACGACGAATTCGACCGCGAAGTCGCCTCGTTCCAACGCGGCGAAGCCTCGCCAGCGAGGCAGAAGATTCTGCAATTTAGCGGCGTCACACAAACCGACCCCGCGCCTTTGGCGTTCAAACAAGCGGTGGCGTTGGGGCAAATCACCCAATGGCAGCCCGAAAAACTACGCGAACTTGCGGAAAAATCGGAAATCCCGTGCAGTGCCGCCTCCATCGCCGCACGCCTGCCCAAAGCGCAAGCATGGCTGACCCGCTACAATCCCGAAGAAATCATCGCTCTGCGCGACGGTCCGAACGCCGATTACGCCGCTGGGCTGGACGACAAACGCCGCGCCCAAATCGCCGCGCTTTCCGCGTTTTTGAAAGGCGATGTAACTTCTATCCCCGCGCTGGATGAAACCCTCTACAGCATCCCCAAAGACCCCGCTTTGACCGACAAAGAAACCAAAGTCGCACAGCGCGGATTCTTTAAGGATGTCTACAACCTCCTCATCGGCAAAGACGCAGGCCCGCGCCTGTCGACCTTCCTCTGGGCTATTGATCGGGCAAAGGTTTTGGCTTTGTTGGCGATCTAAATTTTCGCTGCGCGTTCCCTCAACAAAAAACCCGCCCTTTACAGGGCGGGTTTTCTCTTGGCTTGAACTTCCGTTAATGACGGAAAGTTATTTGCCTACGGCATCCTTCAATTCCTTAGCAGCGCGGAAGGCGATCTTCTTCTTCGCGGGAATTTGGATGGTTTCGCCGGTGGCGGGGTTGCGGCCCGTGCGCGCAGCGCGCTTCTTGACTTGCAAAATGCCAAGGCCAGCGATGCGGATGCGGTTGCCCTTCTTGAGGTTCTTGACGATGATCGTCACGAGCGCATCGCTGAGAATTTCGTTCGCGAGCTTCTTCGACAGGTCGAACTTTTCCGCGATGTCAGCGGAGATTTGCTTCAATGTGACGGTAGGTTGTGCAGTTGTGGCCATAGGTGGCTCCATAAAGTGAGAGGTTGAAACTGCATTTACCTAAGCGGAAAATTTGCGGCTTGGCAAGCGAAAGAACGTATGGGACAGGGGTTTATTGATGTTATACTTAAAATGGGAGTCTGGAATCTTTGGCACACACAACCTCTGTTGCACGGGGGGAAACCTTTTTTCCACGCAGCATCCTTATGTCGGCTTTCCTTGCCTCTTACGCAAGAATACCTTATAAATAAGCGTTTTCCACAACTTACTGAGGATTCCTCATGCCCGTTGGCAAAGCCCTTCTCTCCGCTTTTCTGGAAATCGTCTATGCCGTGCTCGATTTTTACGTGTGGGCATTGATCATAGGCGCCGTGCTCAGCTGGTTGGTCGCGTTCGGTGTTGTTAACCCCTATAACCGCGTCGTACATGTAGTTGGCGATTTTCTGGCGCGAATCACCGAACCGCTTTTGGCACCGATTCGACGCCGCTTACCGCCGATGGGCGGGATGGATTTATCGCCTCTAGTGCTTATTTTCGCTCTGTACTTCCTGCAATCTTTCATTCGTCATTTGGTGTTTTAATATGGCTTTGATTATCGACGGCGTCGCGGTCGCCAAGAAACTGCGTCAATCTCTCGCGGCACAAGTCGCGGCGGAGAAATTATCGCCGGGGCTCTCGGTCGTCCTTGTCGGAGAAGATCCTGCCAGCCAAGTTTATGTTCGCAACAAATCTCGCGCCGCCGAAGAAGTCGGCATCGTATCGGACACGCACCGCCTCCCCTCCGACACGACGCAGGAAGAACTCTTGGCGCTTGTCGACCAACTCAACAAAGACAAAAAAATTCACGGCATTCTGGTGCAATTGCCTTTGCCGAAACATATCGACGCGCAAACCATCATCGCTGCGATCGATCCCGAAAAAGATGTCGATGGGTTTCACCCCATCAATGCCGGGCGCCTAAGCCTCGGACTGCCCAGCCTTGTGCCCTGCACGCCGCAAGGCTGTATGATTTTGCTGGGCGAGGCGTTGTCCGATCTTTCCGGTAAACGCGCTTTGGTTCTGGGGCGCTCCAACATCGTCGGCAAGCCCGTCGCGCAATTGCTGTTGCAAGCCAATTGCACCGTCACCCTCGCTCATTCGCGCACCAAAGATTTGCCCGAAGAATGCCGCCGCGCCGATATTCTGATCGCCGCCATCGGCAAGCCTGAATTTGTTCAAGGCGATTGGGTCAAGGAAGGCGCTGTCGTCATCGATGTCGGCATCAACCGCATCGACGATCCCGCCACCGCCGGAAAAACAAAACTGGTCGGCGATGTCGCCTTCGCCGCCACCGAAAAACGCGCCGCCGCGATTACGCCCGTCCCGGGCGGCGTGGGGCCGATGACGATTGCATGCCTATTGAAGAACACGGTGGAGAGCGCGAGAAAAAGCGCGGCGGGTTAAACCGCCTTCGCCAAAACCGCCCCCAGCCTTTCGCTAAACGCGACGGGGTCGGCAAGCGTGTCGCCGTCCAGCAAGCGCGCTTGGTCGAACAATAACCACGCGATGTCTTTCAAGCTATCCGCAGCGCCGGATTCTTTGGCGCGGGTTGCCATTTGCGTAATCAGCGCGTGTTTGGGGTTAATTTCCAAAATGCGTTTGCTGGGCGTGCGGATTTGGTTGTGCTGCTTTAAGAAGCGTTCCAGATGAATGTCCAGATCGCCTTCGTCCGCCGTCAGGCAAACGGGGCTCGATGTCAGCCGTTCCGAGGCGCGAACATCCTTCACCGCATCGCCCAAAGTCAGCTTAATCAGAGCGATCAAATCATTGGTGCCTTCGGGCGCGGGTTTCGGTTCTTCTTTTTCCTTATTCGCTTGGCCTGCGATCTTGCCCAAATCCTCGCCCGAGCGCGTCACGGATTTAAACGCTTTGCCTTCGAATTCTTCCAAGGCACTCGGCCAAAAATCATCGACGGTTTCGGTTAGCAACAGAACCTCAACCCCCTTGGCCTTGAACCCTTCCAGATGCGGATTGCGTTGCAATTTCTCGACGCTTTCCCCGCAGATATAGAAGATGGATTCCTGTCCTTCGACCATCCGCGCTACATAGTCCGACAGCGAAACCAGCTTGTTCCCCGCGGTCGAGGCGCAACGCACCAGCTTCGCCAACTCCCCGCGATGCTCGGCGTCTTCGTATAGACCTTCTTTCAAAACCGCGCCGAAATTCCCCCACATTGTGGCATAGCCTTCGGCATTATCGGAGGCGAATTTGTTCAGCTCCGACAAAACGCGCTTGGTCACGCCGCGCTTGATCTTCGCCAGAGTCAAATTGTTTTGCAGCATCTCGCGGCTGACATTCAGCGGCAAGTCTTCGCTATCCACCACGCCGCGCAGGAAACGCAGCCAAGGCGGCACCAGCCCTTCCGCATGATCGGTGATAAACACGCGCTTGACGTAGAGTTTTACCCCATGCTCCCGCTTGGGATCGAAAAGATCGAAAGGCTTCACGCTGGGCACAAACAGCAAGCCCGTATAATCGATCACGCCCTCGGCGCGCCAATGCAAAGTCAAAGCCGCATCGTCATAAGCATGCGCGACATGATGATAGAATTCTTTGTATTGTTCGGCGGTAATGTCGTTTTTCGACCGCAACCACAAAGCCCCCGCCCGATTGGCGGGTTTTTCCTCCCCGTCCAAAATCACAGGGATGGCGATATGGTCGGAATATTTTCCGATAATGCCGCGCAAACGCTCGGTGTCCAAAAACTGATCTTCGCCCTGTTTCAGGTAGACGATAATCTCCGTCCCGCGTTCGGCCTTATCACCTTCTTCGACCGTAAATTCGCCGCGCCCGTCCGATTCCCAGCACCAGCTTTCCGCGCTTCCCGCCTTGCGCGTGTTCACCTCGACCGCCTGCGCCACCATAAAGGCGGAATAGAAACCGACCCCGAATTGCCCGATTTGGCTAATGTCGGCCTTTTGCGCGTCTTTGATCTGCTCCAAAAATGCCGAAGTCCCCGAACGGGCGATAGTCCCCAAATTTTCGACCAATTCGTCCCGCGTCATGCCGATGCCGTTATCGGCAACGGTGATCGTCCGCGCCTTTTTGTCGACCACGACGGTAATCTTAAAATCCGCCTCTTGATCCAGCAATTCCGGCTGGGTCAGCGCCTCATACCGCAATTTGTCGCAAGCATCCGACGCGTTCGAGATCAATTCCCGCAAAAACACTTCTTTATCGCTGTAAAGCGAATGAACGACAATATCCAGCAAACGGCTGACTTCGGCGCGGAATTGCATTTGTTCGGCAGACATGAAAGACCCTCGGCACAGGAAAAAGGAAGAATGTCGCCTAAATATGGGGCCCCCAAACAGTTTTGCCAAGATGTGAATAGGTGTTTATTTACGCAAAAAGACAGGCTATACCCTCCAATCTTGATAAAATATGCGGAGGGGTGGCCGAGCGGTTGAAGGCGCACGCCTGGAAAGTGTGTAAACGGGAAACCGTTTCGTGAGTTCGAATCTCATCCCCTCCGCCATTATCTAAAAAACTGACCCTATCTCCCGATAATCGGGGGATAGAAAAAGGCCAGTTCCCGCAAGGGTTTCGCGCAAAAGCTGTTGACTAGCTTCGCGCCCACAGGCCCTGAAAATGGGGTCACTTCTCTCTCTGGCGGCGCGTTCTCTCTAAAACCTCTGAACCGATTGACGCCAAGTTCACAGCTTTCGGTCAAGAGATTTCAAGGGGTTGCAAAGACGCGGTTTTAATCGCATCCGCATAGGATTGGAAACTCAACGGGCATGATCGCGCACAATAGGTACTCCTCACACCGGACCGGAAGACCCTTTTCGGTGTGCTGTACGAAGAACAAAGAGAAAGAGCCGTTGCTCTTTTTGCGTAAATCTTTCGGCAGGCGTTCTGCAATATTCAGGCGAACGCTTCATCTTGCGATCCCTCGCGTTCAGCTTGGCATCAAGCTTAATAAGATCCGAAGGATCGGCGCGACCGTCAAAGATTTCCTTTGCAGCTTCTTTCCACATTTGCTGACGATCAATCATGTAGAACTCTTCGACAGCAAGACTGTGCTGCATGATCTCTTCCGATGCCAATCTCCACGCCGTTCTGCGCAGCTTGTCTTGCTCATTCACACAAATAACGCGATACGCCAATTCAATGGCATTCTGCTTCCAAAGATTGCGGATTTCTGTGACTGGGCCATCGTTGACAACTTCAATATCGCGCGACTTTGCAAGGCCAGTCACAAGATCGTTTGTTTCTTGGCTTAGACGGGGAAATTCGGTGTCGAAGAAAATGCGTGTTCTGTTGGCGCCGATGACAGAGGTTGTCACTTCGCCATAAAGACTGTCGACAAAATGCAAAGAGCAATGCCGCATCAAATTATCAGACAAGCGATCAGAGAGATCTTTGTCGATTTTGCCAGTTGCTTGATATAGGTACGCATAAACATCCATGCCTGTACCATCGACATTATCGGTCACTTCTTTTGAAATATTCATATCGTCGATGAGTTTCGCTCCGAATAATGGAGCTAAATATTTGGCTCGTTCATGGTTGTTGTCGGCATTGAAATTGAACCCGGCGATATTTCCCTTTTCAAAAATTGGTCCACGTGGCCCTGTATAAAGATGGCCGCGCCCAAAGTACGGGCAAGCAGCAGTGCCGTCGCGCTTAATAACCGCGTCGATGCTGTCGCGAATATCGCGCGCTGTGAGCCATTTATATCCAGGGTCGAGCCAGAAAGGATCCATCGTTTAACCTCCTTTGGGATAAACGATTAAGGTTCCAGTCCTTGCGCCTTTCTGAGATCTGCGTAGTCTTTTTGAAGTTGTGGTTCTAACGTTGTCTCAAACCACTTAATAAGGGCTGGATCGGCGGGTTTGCCGATATCCCCTTCTTCGCTCTGGCGGATCTGAATTGGTTCGTCGGCCTTCCGATTTGGATCCCGAAGGGCATTCCAAACGGGGTGTGTATCTGGGATTTGGGTCGCGGCTTCGTACTCATAAAACCTTTTACCCCAATCGCTAGGAAGACGGACGATCACTTGCTGATCTGGCGTATAATACAAAGACGCAGCGTTACGACCACGGAATCGAGGCCCCTCAACGTCTTCCATAATGTACGCCACTGGCGTCAATTTGATTGTGGGTCGTGCCACGTCGATCTCATCCTGAGCAATTTGCTCGGCAAATAAACTGTCATTATTGACTTGCATGCTCAGCATAGTGGCCTCCAATGGCTTTCTCAAATAGTTTCAGAAATATTAATGGGTTAAAATGCCCTGCCGATGAACCCGAACACAGGCTGTATCTTACCAGAAAATGGCAAGCAAAACAATTTCATCAATACTTTCAACCACATAGTTACTTTTGTGTTAACGGATTTTGGGCGTTAATGAATTCTCGTGGAAATTATTACGTTTTTGACGATGGCATTAACCATCCCACACACTACAAGGCGTCAATCTTCGTTGAAGTCACCTTTTTTGAGTTTCGCGTTCGTGGCTTTGCGGATCAGGAAGCGGGTTTCATACTGGGCATTTGGGGACGACCATTCGATAGGATCACTGTCCATTTGAAATACATGCTTGAGCGCCTTGGAAACAGCCTGCTTGGTTGGCTTGACCTTCTCGATATCGTGAACGGGCATTTGCCCATTGACCTGAGCCAGAGCCTTAAGAAAAGTCCAAAGCTTCGTCGGCTTCTTTGTGTGCTTGTTGCGCATGCCAAAATCTTCTGGGCATACCTGCTTGAAATTGTCTTTCTTGTAGGAAACCGTGAGTTTTTCGTCAGCAGTGAACTCAAACACAAATCCACCCCATTCCGCGCCCGCAGGGGTTGGATATGAAAACGCGCTATCTTTCACGGGCAACCATCCGGCTGCGGATTGGCGTGATCGACCTAACCGGAACGCTTCCGGCGGTGATCCAGCGACAAGATATATCATAGAATATGACCCCTCCGCAGAACGCCGCTTAAAACAAATTAAGGACAGCCGAGAGGCGGAATTGTCCCAAAGTTGGCTAAGAAGCCTTAAAATAACGATCTAAGGCACAAAAGGCCAAAGACGCTAAGGGGCGGAATCTATTTTTTTCAGAATTCGGAAGAGAGGGCGGCTACGCCGAGAAAGATCAAAGGAATTGCAAGAGCAATAAACCAGCCCCTTATGCGCCTAAGAAGGCGCGGGGGCTACAGAAGCAAGATTACTGGAGCCGCGAGGGCGCGGCCTTTTCTCCGTGCCGCCAAGAGGCGACACACGCCCCAAATGCGCCCCAAGAGGGGCGCGGGGGCTGCGCTGCGCTGTGCCTCTGGCTGGAATAGAGGATGGGAAGGGGATGGATTCCCCTGTTTGGGATTTTGGCACCGCTGAAAGGGGTTTTGCGAGGTACGCAAGCGCGGGGATTTAGGCTCTCAAACGATTGGCAGGTTTTTGGGGTACGAGGATAGCACCCCCCTTCGTTTTAACGCGTCACGCGCAAACGTGGAGGATATTTCTTGCCGGAAATACAAGATTACATGAAGCCTTTGCATTTTTAAGGTTTTTAGCTAGAATGACCAAACCGCAACTACACTGTGCTTATGAACATGCCGCGCCCCCCAAAAAAAGAACCGCTCCCAGCGTTCAACATTCGTATGAATGAGGATGTTGCTCGTTCGATCAAAGTGGAAGCCGCGAAGCTTGATCTTAAACACGGCGAGTTTGTTGAAGGGCTTTTTAATATAGCCAAGAAGAACGGCCTGATAGACAAAATCAAGGCGAAGAAGTAACCCGATTAATGCAGGGCATAGCGGCGATAGGTCGGCGCGGCCTCGATCTCCGGCCTCTTTAATTCGATCTTGTACCAATGCCCCACGGCCTTTTTCCCGTCAGCCCAATCCATTAGTTTAGGCTCTGTATATTCAGCGCCAGCCGCAGCATGTAACGCGGTCGATGCCGCGTTGCCGTCCCGAATAAAAAGAACAGCACTCATAAATTGCGGGGATTTCCGGCACCATTCCAGCCGTCTAGCAAAGAGACTCTTACCAAGGCCAAAGCCCCTATAACTCGGCTTGATATACGATTGCCCCAACACCGCCGTTTCTCCCGTCGCGTCTTCCTCCCACGGGTAAACCATGCTCATGCCGATTAACTCGCCTTTGCTGAACAGGCCTAACGTGCAGAGATCATTTTTCTCGGTGCATTTTCTTTCCCAATCTGCCGCCGTCAATTTTTCCTCGGCATCATAGGAGGACGCAAAAGACCGCCCATCCAGCCGGAGGGCTTCAAGCCGCAATTCGCGCAGATCGACGGCGTCCGTGGGAAGTAACGGCCTAACCTCGATATGGTTGGGCGTTTGCATCTTCTATTTTCCCCTTGGCTTAGGCGGTTTTTCCGCGCTCACCCAAGCAATCTCGAAAGATTCCTTGTATGCACTAGCTAGGGCCGCATCCTGTACCAGCACAACTTTGGGCGCATCTTGCCCCACGAAAGAAATTAAGGCGATGCAATCACCGAAGGCATAAAAGGAAGTCGGCGCGGCACTGTGATTTTTTGGCTTTCTTTTGTAGGTCGCGTAGTCAGATTTAAATTCCCCCTCTGCCGCAATGACACGGAACGATATATCTTTCTTTGCCTTTAATTCCGTCATGCGGCGGCGGTGTAGGTCGGGGTCTGTGCGGTATTTTGCAAGCAACCGCTCATCCGTGACGGAAACACACATCTCGCTTCCGTGGTGTTTCAGATGGTCATAAATGAAATCATAAAAATCATCGAACTGGGCCGCGCCCTTAAATATCTGCACATCGTTTGGCTTGCAGCGCACCCCCTGATTTTCGATAAACTCGATACCGACAATCCCAAAGGCGCGAACAATCTTTTTTTCCGTGTCCCCGCGCATCACGCTTAGGCCGCGCTCAATGTTTAGAATGCTTTCCTTATGCAGCCCAGCACGAGCCGCCAATTCCTCGGCATCCCAGTTAGCGAAGACCCGCGCCGCCCGAACTTGTTTTCCGTCCAACATTTTGCAACACTTTCTAAGAACGAGAGAAAATAAGTTATAAACTAATAGTTTCATAAATCAAACGCAAAAACACTACCAAATATAGGTTATAAGCTGCCAGAAAAAAACAACGCTATTCCAGATGGTTACTAATATAGGGGGCTTTGTTAATGCTTTTGGTAAGTTTGGGACTTAGTTTGACTATTTCCCAGAAATGGAGCGATTGAAAAAAAGGCAAAAATCGGTATACTGTGAATTGTGGAGCTTGCCGAATAACAAGAAACCAAGATTTTAAAAAGGATTGCACAATGGCGCAGACATTAGAACAATTTGGAGAACTCAACGGCAACACGCAAGAATCCGCCGACGAAGCAAGACGCGCCGCTATGGCGGAGGCCATGCGGAAGGCCGTAATCAGAAACCAAGGAGCAGAAAAGATGAAAAAAGTTATTTCTAAAATTACTTTGCAAAATGCCCGAAGCGTCACCGTCACCATGCCCAGCGACTTGAGAGTAGATTTACAGGTTGCCAAGATCATGACGGGGCAGAACTTCGGGGAAACCCTCACACAGGCCTACCAATACGCCAAGAAGCGCGGGTTTAATCCCGTGAGGGCGCGAGCATAGGGGAGAAAGGAAGACCGCCCCACGGGCTAACGTGGGGCGGCCTACGGCAGACAGGGGAGCCGCCGTATTACGAGATTAGGGGAGCGCGATATTCGCGGCTTGTTTCATAAGCTGCAAAATCTTCCAGTGTCGCAAAATGTGCGATGAGAATTTCAGAAGCCGAGGCGGCGGCAAGCCGACAGGTTTCTCCCAAGGTTCCCCAAAACGTGCCTTCGCGGCTTCCCTCAAAACGCACCATCATTGCGCCCGTTAGCCTATCTATCTCAACCGAAAGAACCGTTTCATCGCAGGGAGGCGCAAGCGCGAAGGCCAGCCGTCCTGTCTTGCTTACGCTAACCGCGCCGAGTTTTCCTTGAAGGCTCATAAAATTCCTTATGGGGTTGGAGTTGGCGCGGAAGCAGAGCGTAAAACCGGACGGGCAGCGCGAAGAACACGTTTAAAGAAGGTGTCCTCTGCGGGGTCGTGAAAAATGTAGGCGTTTGCCCGTCTGACGCGCTTGCCGTTGGCGGTAACGCCGCGCGTGTGGAAATAATCCAGCCAACCTTGTTGATCGAGCCAGTGGATGCAGTTTTCAATAGTGTCTGGGTGAATGCCAAGAAGTCTTGATGCGTCGTCATAGCTTTTATCCATGCAGGCGCCAATTTGAAGCAAATAATAGCTTAGGACTTCTACGAGCTTGTGGGGAATGCCTTTTTCTTTTTTGCAGCGCCGAATTTGTATTTCACGGATTCTGGAGTTGAGAATTCTGGCGCGACGCTGCTTGTTCCCATTGTTAAATTTGTATCTCTCTTTTTGCGAGATAACGGGCCGACGATCATTTTCTCGCTTTATAGGTGTGAAGATGTTTGCGGGGAAAAAGGCCTTAACGCGCTTGGCATTCACGTTCTCCTGTAGCCGTTGATTCTCGGCGTTCCATATTTCCATTACGCGCTTATCCTCGGCGTAAATCTCGGGGAAAACCCCTTCTTCAAATTCAAGGGCAGCGGTGCTTTCCTCAAGATCAAGCGGGGTTATATCGTCAAGTCTCTTGGCTTTTGGCATGGTTTTCCATCCTTCGGGTTGTGCCTTCGGAGGGGATGGGCGGCGAATTTCAGGCAAAGTCATAGCGTTAGCAAAAACGTGTTTTTTGCTTGACTGTCTGCCTGATTTTTGAGAGGTTGGGGGTGTCGATGACCCCAGCCTATCAATTCGCAGCCCGCCTCTCAAAAGGCGGGTTTTGCATTTGTGGTTTTAGTCGGCACTCCTAGATAGCGTTGATCTTATCGCGGCGGAAATTCCGCACGCGAAAACGTGCGCCCGATTCGGGACGTATGGCAAGAATTGGTTGGGAAATGGGGCAATCATTGTAACCTTCTGCTCTGCAAGAATCGCGCTGCGGTTACAAGATAGCAAAGTACGGGTTAACGATATGTTATTAATCAGTACATAAGTAAGGGAACATTCAAGCGGCGTACTTGAGAGAAGGTTTTTGGTAGAAGGCCGAGATTTTTTCTGGACGTTTTTGGTAACTGCCTAGCCCCTAATTAGCCAGACAAGGCAGGAATAAGGGCGTCGGTCCGGGAAGATAGGGTTTTGAGAATGTCCCAGTCCTGTTTTCGAG
>CAIXLI010000040.1 GCA_903920205.1 uncultured Pseudomonadota bacterium | reverse complement strand
GGATGAAATTGACACCCGAAAAAGTTCCCCTGCCCAGCCACCGCCGTAAAAACCTCACTGTAGGCACAAGACGCTATCGTAGACTCCCCCACAGGTGCGGCGAAACTATGCACGAAATAGACGAAGCTTCCATCCTCTATGCCGCGCAAAAGAGGATGTCCCGCCTGACTCGCCGCAATTTGGTTCCATCCCATATGGGGAATGGGCATGTCTTCCTTAGGCTGCAACCGCTTGACCTCGCCCGCCAGAATGCCGAGGCAGGCGCAGCCTTCCCCCTCGTCAGAACGCACAAACAATAGCTGCATCCCAAGACAAATCCCCAGAACAGGCTGCGTTAGCCCCCGCAGAACGTCCGGCAAGCCTTTGGCCTCCAAACTCCCCATAGCCACAGAAGCCGAACCGACGCCAGGCAAAATGACATGCGACGCGGCGCTGATCTTCCGCGCCTCGCTCGTCACCTCGGCCTCGACATCCAGCCGCTTCAAGGCCGCCACGACAGAGGCAAGATTAGCGACACCGCTATCAACAACGGCAATACTCATAACACGCCTTTCGTCGAAGGAATCTCTTGCCCTTCGCGCCGAAAGGCTTGGCGCAAAGCGCGGCCTGTGGCTTTGAAGGCAGCCTCGATCATGTGATGCGTATTCTCGCCCTGCACGGCGAGGTGAAACGACGCCGTCAAGGCGTTCGCCAAGGATTGAAAGAAATGCGGCACCATCTCGCTGGGCATCTCGCCGACCGTAGCGACGGGGAAACTTCCCGTGAACACAAAGCTAGGCCGCCCCGAAAGGTCTATCGTGACCTGCGCCAAAGCCTCGTCTAAAGGCGTCGTAAAGCCGAAACGCCCGGCACCGCGTTTATCGCCAAGCGCGGCACTCAAAGCTTCGCCCAAGGCCAAAGCGCAATCCTCGATCGAATGATGGGGGTCGATGTGCAAATCGCCCTTGCAGGTCAAAGCCAAGCCGAACCCGCCATGCGAGGCAAGTTGCGCCAGCATATGATCGAAAAAGCCGATGCCCGTGTCGATTTGCAAAAAATTAGGCGCATCGAGATTAACCGTCACGTCGATTGTCGTTTCCTTCGTGCCCCGATGTGCGCTGAGTAAACGCAAGGAAGGCGGTGAATCCAGAACCTCTGCCGACACGCCCAAGGCTTGAAGCACAAGGTTGTTTTCCTTCGGCGTGCCAATAGAAAACCGAACGGTGTTGGCAATTTCGCTGTTACGGTCTCGCGCCAGAATGCCGGAACGCCGCAACTGCGCCATGACGGCGGCGGAATCCACCGTCTGCGTGAGAAGAAAATTGGCGACGCTGGGAAAAACGCTGACAATCAAGGGAGATTGGAGCAAAAGACGCGCCATGCGTTCGCGCTCCGCAACCAAAACACGGCGACGTTCGGCATTCTGGATCAGGCCGCTAGGGCTAAGAACATCAAGCGCGGCGCGAATGCTGCTTTGCGTCAGCGGATAGGGCGCCAGAATTTTCAATAGGTTCTGGATCAATTCGGGCGCGGCGATAACGGTGCCTATGCGCTCTCCCGCCAAGGCATGCGCTTTGGACAAGGTGCGCAAGATCACCAGATTAGGAATGTTGGGCAATTCCGGCAGCATGCCTTCGGGATAATCGGTAAATTCGATATAAGCTTCGTCGACAACAATCAGGCTTTGCTCGGCACGCGCACGGCACAAAGACACAATATCCTCCCGCAGCATCAACTTCCCCATCGGGGCACTGGGCGATGGAATAAAAATCAGCTTTGTTTGTGGCGTGCAGTCCGTCAGAATCGCCGCGACATCCAGATTCCCATCGGCACGCAAAGGAACCCTCAAAACTTCGGCTCCCTGTACCGTCGCCGCAACCTTATACATGCCATAGGTGGGAGGACAGATCAGAATTTGATCAATTCCGGCGCGGCAAAACATGCGGATGAGAACATCTATGCCTTCATCGCTGCCCCTACCCACAAGAATATGATCGGGCGCGATATTCCATAGCGCCGCCAAGCGCCCCAGCAACGCCGCAGGTTGCGGTTCGGGGTAACGGTTCATCTTTCCTTGCACTGAGGAGGAGCCGAATGGAGGCCACGGAAATTCGTTGGCATCGACACCAATATCTGGCGCAAAACCATCAGCCTCCTTCCGCGCAGAACGATAAGCCGCCAGTGAGCGCAAATCAGGACGCATGAGGTTCATAAGCCAAGTCATTATGCTTTTCCCAATCGTATTTTTACCGCGTTAGCGTGAGCGTCCAATCCTTCGGCTTCGGCCATTGTTACAATCGTCGGCCCTATTTTCTTCAGACCAGCCGCGGTCAGACTTTGCGCCGTCATGCTTTTCATGAAACTCAGAACGTTGATGCCGCTATAGGCGCGCGCGTAACCATAGGTCGGCAGGACATGGTTCGTGCCGCTAGCGTAATCGCCGCCGGATTCCGGTGTCAGCGGACCGAGAAAGACAGAGCCTGCGTTTCTGACTTTCGGCAAATACTTCGCCGCATCCTTGTTGTGAATAATCAGATGTTCCGGCGCATAAAGATTGGCAACATCAATCGCCGCTGCCATGGTGTGGACAACGATAATACAGCTTGCAGCGATGCTTTGCGCGGCGACGGCTTGGCGCGGCAGGCTTGCGCGTTGCCGATTAACCTCGGCCCCGACCTTTTGCGCAAAGGCCGTGCTAGTTGTGACGAGGATGGCTTGCGACGACGCCCCGTGTTCGGCTTGCGCTAGCAAATCGGCGGCGACCCAGTCGGGGCGTGCCGTATTTTCGGCAATGACCATAGCTTCGGACTCTCCGGCAGGCATGTCGATGGCCGCGCCTTCGGGATCTTGCGATACAATTTGCTTGGCAGTCGTGACAAAGACATTGCCCGGGCCAAAGATTTTATCGACTTTCGGAATGGTGGCGGTGCCATAGGCCATAGCGGCGATAGCTTGTGCGCCTCCGACGGCATAGATTTCCGTAACGCCGCAAAGATACGCTGCCGCCAGAACGGTAGGGTGAACCTTACCGTCGCGTTGCGGGGGCGAGCACAAAATAATGTTGTTGCATCCGGCAATGCGGGCCGGAATGGCCTGCATCAACAAGGACGAAAACAAGGGCGCACTTCCTGCCGGAATGTACAGGCCGACCTTGTCGATGGCGCGCCAGTGCAGAGCGCAGGTTACGCCCGACATGACCTCGACCGTAACGGTTTTGGGAAATTCGGCCTTGTGAAATTTTTCAATATTGGTTTTGGCACGCTTTATCGCGGCGCGAAGCTTGGGGTCGAGGCTAGCGGCTGCTGCTTTTATCTCTTGCGGCAAAACGCGGACGATCTTGCGCGACGCGCCATCGAACTTTAAATTATAAGCCCGCACGGCAACATCGCCGCGCAATTTAACATCGCGCACAATAGCCTCGACGTTTTCGCGTAAAACCCTTGTATCGCCCGCCTTGGGCCGCGCCAATGCTTGCTGCTTTTGCGTGGCCGTGACGTTTTTCCAAACAATCGTTTTCATCATCGACCTTCCTTACGCCGTCATTTTCTCAATTGGCACGACCAGAATGGCGCTGGCTCCCACGCTTTGCAATTTTTCCATCGTTTCCCAAAAAACGGCTTCTTTGCAAACGGCATGCACGGCAACCATGTCTTCCTTGTTCAAATCCATAACCGTCGGAGAATCGCACCCGGGCAGAAGTTGGGTGATTTCTGCTACGGCGCTACGAGGCGCGTTGAGAATAATATATTTGCTGTCCTGTGCCATCAACGCGCCGCGCATGCGCGAGAGAAGGCGGTGAATAGTGGCTTCCTTTTCGGGAGAGAATTGCTGTGTCCCGCGGATCAGCAAAGCTTCGCTCTTCAACACCACGGTCAGTTCGCGCAAATTATTGGCGGTCAGCGTCGTGCCCGAAGCCACAATATCGCAAATCGCATCCGCAATTTTCAAGCGCGGCGCAACCTCGACCGATCCCGTCATGAGAAGCGTGTTCGCCTCAATATTTTGCTGCTTTAGAAACCCGCGCAGCAAGTGAGGATAAGACGTCGCCAATGTTTTACCTGCCAGATCGGCAATGCCCTTAATCGCGCCGTTTTCGGGCACGGCAATAGACAAACGGCACAAGGAAAATCCAAGCCTCTCCAAAACCGACGCGGCAAAGCCTTCGCTTTCGGCGGCATGCGTTTCCGCAAAAACGTTCTCGCCCACAATGCCAAGATCGCAAATGCCGTTACTGACAAACCCGGGAATATCGTCATCGCGGATAAACAGCAAATCAATGGGCAGTTCCTTAACGCGGCAAAACAACTGATCTTTGCTGCGGTCGATATGCAGACCGCAATTTTTCAGAAGGCTCAGACTGTCCTCGGCCATGCGGCCCGATTTCTGTAAAGCAATGCGTATGCGTTCCGATGTCATGTCCTGCCCCTCTTGCCTAAAAAGTTTCTGCGCGGCAATGCCGCCGCCAATCTGTTGTATCGTGATAGCACAGCAATACACACCGCCTCGCCGAAAGTCAACAAAAACCCCCTTTCCGATTGATAAAAACGGAAAGGGGGTTTTGAATTCAAGAAAGCAATCGCCGGCCTTAAACCTTCTCGACCTGCGCGTATTCCAATTCGACCGGCGTGGCGCGGCCAAAGATCGACACGGCGACCTTGATACGGGCCTTGCCTTCGTCCACTTCCTCGACAACACCGATAAAGGAGGCAAAGGGTCCATCGGAAACGCGAACCTGTTCGCCGACCTCGAAAGTAACGGAGGGCTTGGGATGTTCGACGCCTTCGATGACCTGATTCAAAATGCGTTGCGCTTCGCCTTCGCTGATTGGCGCGGGGCGTCCGCTGCCGCCCAAAAAGCCGGTGACCTTGGGCGTGTTCTTGACCAAATGCCAGCTCTCGTCCGTCAGATCCATTTTAATCAGGACATAGCCCGGGAAGAACTTGCGTTCGGCATTGACCTTGGCGCCGCGGCGAATTTCGACCACTTCTTCGGTCGGCACAAGAATTTCGGAGAAGAATTCTTCCAATCCCTTTTTCAGGGCGGTTTCGCGCACGGTCTGAGCGACTTTCTTTTCAAAGCCGGAGTGAACGTGAATAACATACCAACGATGCGCCATGATAGCCTCTTTCCTTATAATAAAGACGTCTTAATTCATGCCCAAAAGCCGAGAAACGGCAAATCCCAACCCCGTATCGACCAACAGGAAAAACACGCCCGTAACAGCGGCAAAAACGGCGATCAGCAGCGTCGTCACAATTATTTCTTTGCGCGTAGGCCATGTGACCTTAGCGATCTCGCGGCGCGTTTCGCGCACGAAAGAGCCAACAACGCCCTTGGAGTTTTCGCCGACCGTGCCAGTCTGTTCGTTCGCCATGTTTAACTCTTTCCCGTCGTCATTCGTCCTCTTGACTGCCCTTGTGCGCAGCCCCGCTTCCACGGCGCTGGCAGGAGTGGAGGGTCTCGAACCCCCAGCCCCCGGTTTTGGAGACCGGTGCTCTACCAATTGAGCTACACTCCTAGAAGCAACCCTTCCCTCATAGTTCCCCGTCCGGCGTTTCGCGTCGGACTAAGCGTTTAACTATGTGGGGAACAACGCTTTTTAGCCGATCCCACTTTCTTTTACCAGAAAAAAATACAGGGCCGCCCCTGTTTGATTTATAAGAGAATACTTGCCCCTTTATTCTTGAAAAACGCAGTCACCCCCTACTCGCCCGTAAGTTTTGCCGTTTACACAGCCCCCTACCTCCGGCATTTTAACGCACGGCCCGTTTGCAAGCCTTCTTCGCCGCATAAACCAGCCTTATGATTTTCCCTTATTGAAAGCCGCATGATGTTCCCTACAAAATATTGCGCTCTTGCCTTCATCGGAATGTCCCTTCTTGTCACGGTCTCCCCCGCCCACGCGGTCAGGTCGCCCCCTTGTCCCGACGACTATGGCTATCATTATAGCCTCGCCCTAAACCCCGTAAATTGGGGGGAAACGCCTATTCCCGCCGACCCGATAACGTTCCACATCTTTAAGCCGCTTGTTGACTGTACTGATTGCTGCCCCAATTCTTATGCCTATGCCAAAGACAAGAACCATGCGTTTTACGAAGGACGAATAATCCCAAACGCCGATCCTTCTACCTTTGAACCCATTTCCAAAGGCTACGGTGACCTTAATGACTACGCCAAGGACAAAAAGAATGTTTACTGGCGTGGGAAACCAATCACAGGCGCAGACGCCGCCAGTTTTGTCGTGGACAAGAGGGGGCTATTCGCCCATGACAAAGCGCATGCCTATTATCACGATGCCGCGCATCCAGTCGAAACCTATAAACAGAACGAATTTATTACGGTCATCGGAGACTCTGTTTTTGCAGGAGACAAAAGAATAGAGGGCGCCGATGCTGTCTCTTTCCAGATAGTGGAAAAAGGCTATGGCCGAGATAAGAACGCCGTTTACAGTAACGGACGAAAACTGTCCCCGCTCGATCCAACGACGTTTCGATTCATAAACGATTATTTTGTCGCCGATAAGTCCGGCGTTTACTCGCCCATGGTCGGACGACATGATTACACCATCAGCGGCCTCCCCGCCTTTGACACGGAAGCCCTTACCCTTGTAACTCCCGACCCTAACCATAAAGTCAGAACTATCGACAAAACTAACGATGTAGATCTGTACAAATTTTGTGCTCTTTCAGGGCCCCATCCCACTTGCTGCACTTGCGTAAGGGATGATGAAACCCTCTATGCCATCTTGGCCCCAGAGGACAAGCGCGCCGCGCCAAGCGAACCGATGTCCTTATTCTACAATTTAGAGGCGCTGCCTTTAAAGGAAATACGAATTGAAGACAATTTGTTGAAATTCAGAGATCGCGCCTACACATACGAAATGCAAAAAGAACAAGCGAAATAAGGCTTGTTTTTTGCTGATTGTTGGAACAACGCGTCCTTACCTTGCTATTTCCACTTTCCCCTTTACGAACGCGCGGCGAAACGGCATCATGTGCGCCTATGCCCGACCCGACATCCTTGCTCGATTTCCAAATAACCCTTGCCGCGTGGCGTCGGGTTCCGCGTCTGCGTGTCCGCTTGCAACAGGCGGCTCAAGTGGCGCTTGACCATTTACCGAAGAAGCTTCGCCTTCCCGTCACCGCGACCGTCTTACTGTCAGGAAACGCCAAGATACGGCAATTGAATCACGATTTTCGCGGCCTCGACCAAGCGACCAATGTTTTGTCTTTTCCCCAATTTTCCCCCGCCGCCTTGCCTCGCCTTGCCAAAAACATGGGCGTAGTGGAACTTGGCGACATCGCTCTTGCTTATCAATACGTTGCGGCGGAAGCTAAAAAAGATGGTCGTCTTTTGATCGACCATATCACCCATCTTGTTATCCACGGATTTTTGCATCTCTTCGGGTATGATCACCTCTGCAATCAAGACGCCGAACACATGGAAAAACTGGAAACCAAGATCATGAAGGCGCTCGACCTACCCGATCCTTATGCGCCCCAACCCAAAAAAGCGAAGAATGCACGATAAAGCCATGCCTGCCCCCGCCCCGCTCTCTGCCACGACGTCGGTTGAAGAACCGCGAAGTATCTGGCTCGAACTTTGGCACAAACTGATCCACGTCATCAGCCCCCCGGCCGATGCCGAAGTCCTGCGCGAGGTGGTCGAGGAATTGATCGACGAGCCTCTTTCTGAATCCGGCATTTCCCCAGCTGAACGCATCTTGCTGGCGAACATTATCAAGCTACGCGAACGCCGCGTGGGCGATTGCATGGTGCCCCGCGCCGAAATCGCCGCCTTGGACGTCAACGCCTCGGTCAAGGAGCTGGTCGAAGAAATGTCGACCAACGGCTACAGCCGCATCCCCCTTTATCGCGGCACGCTGGACGATGTGATCGGCATGGCCCATGTCAAAGACGTTGTGCCCTTCCTCGCCCAAGGAAAGCCTTGCGTTATCGTCGATATCCTGCGCCCCGTTCTCTACGTTGCGCCATCCATGCCCGCCTCTAAACTCCTGCTGCAAATGCGGCAAACGCGCCAACACATGGCGGTCGTGATCGACGAATTCGGCGGCATTGACGGGCTGGTGACCATCGAAGATCTTGTCGAAGAAATCGTCGGCGAAATCGAAGACGAACACGACGCGCCAGCCCCCCCTCCCGTTATTACGCGCCCAGACGGCACCTTGTTGACCGACGGACGCCTGATGATCGAAGCCTTCGAACACCAAACAGGCCTGCGCCTCCCCCCCTTGGAAGGCGAGGATGTCGACACACTGGGCGGCTATGTCACGCATCTAGCAGGACGTGTGCCGCATGTAGGCGAAACCTTCCAAGGAGCATCCGGCCTAAGCTTCGAAGTTCTGGAAATGGACCAAAGCCGCGTCAACCGCCTCCGCATCCGCCGCCCAGCAGAAAGCGCGGCAACGACAAACTGACAGAGCTTTGAGTGTCCAAAGCCCCCCTTTACGTCAAAGAGAGAAAGGTGCTTCCTTGTAGCCTTAAGGAAGAATTAACAAATACTTGCCTTAATATGTGCGGGTGCTTAACCTCGGGTTAGTGAGTCGCGGGTAAGGTGACCCGATCCATTTATTCTAACCCCCTTCAAGGAGACGGCGATATGATGACCAGAACCCCCTCGGCGCAAGCGCACGCGGAACAACAGACAAAGGGCTTCACCCTTACCGAAATCGCGATCGTCTTGGGCATCATCGGCCTGATCTTGGGCGCGATCTGGGTTGCCGCCGCGGGGGTATATAACAGCCAACGCGTTTCCCACGCCAACACTGCCGTTTTACAAGTTGTACAAGGCACGCGCACTCTTCTGTCAACCTCGTCGACTGTTGGAGCAGCGGGAGATATAACGCAAACGATAGTACAGGCTGGCGTTATCCCTTCAGATCTTGTCAATGGCGTTGCGGCTATTGGCCCATGGCCCGCAAGCACGCTCAAGATTTTAACAAACGCCGCCACGGATACCTCTTTCACGTTTGAATTAACCAAGGTTCCGCAAGCAGCCTGTATCGCTTTGTTCAGCACTTTGGGTGGATCCAGCCGAGATCAAGGCTTGAGCAATGCGGGATCGACAACAGCTTCGGCTCCAATAGCTGTTGGCACGGCCGGCACGGCTCTTCCACTGGCCACGCTTCAAATAGCCATCATTACACCAGCCATAGCGACAGCCGCTTGCTCGAATGCAACGAACAATTTGGTTCAGCTTGAATACACACTGAAGTAACTTGAATACACACT
>CAIXLI010000039.1 GCA_903920205.1 uncultured Pseudomonadota bacterium | reverse complement strand
GACGAAGGTAGGTATGGACGGTTTAATGATTGAGATAGCTCATATCATGACGACACATAGTGATGATTCGTTTGTGATAGATTCTGACAATGGTTCACGAGGCGATGGTTTTGGAATATTCAGGGCGTCACTTGGCGATGATTGAAATGGCGGCGATGACGAAGATGCTGCTTTATATTTCATTGATCTCTTGCATCTTCTTTCCTTGGGGGATGGCGATGGATACTGGCGACAATCATGCGCTTGTTGTAGGTCTTGTGAGCTATGTTGCTAAGCTGGCGGTAGGCGGTATTGCTCTGGCCATCTTCGAAACCAGCATTGCCAAGATGCGCGTTTTCCGTGTTCCTGAATTTCTGGGCAGCGCCATGCTGTTCGGTCTTTTGGGCGTTGTCTTCCTTTATGTCACGCAGGGTCTTTGATGCTTGTCTTTGCCAATCCGGATTATGACATCGCGCATATGCTTGATGCAGGCGTGCTTGTCCTCAGCTTCTTGCTGCTTACGCAGCGGCGTTTGATGGGAGTGATCCACATCTACGCTTTCCAAGCTTTCGTTCTGGCATGCGCCAGCGCGTGGCAAGCCTACATTCAAGATGCGCCGCATCTGTATGTCACGGCAGCCATTGCTTTGATCTTTAAGGCGATTATTATTCCTGTCGCGCTACACAGGATTATTGTCAGCTTTAACATTCACCGCAGCCTAGAGACGGTAATGGGCATCGGCGGCACGATCTTGTTCGGAAGTGCTTTGGTGGCGCTTTCCATCCTCCTTGTCTTCCCCGTCACGGAAACCGCCGCTGCTTTGACGCGTGAAAGTCTGGCTATTGCGCTTTCGGTCGTGTTGTTGGGCTTCCTGATGATGATTACCCGCCGCAACGCGATTAGTCAGGTTATAGGGTTTATGTCGCTCGAAAATGGCCTGATCTTGGCTGCTGTTGGCGTTAAGGGCATGCCTTTGGTGGTCGAGTTGTCGATCGCTTTCTCGGTCATGGTGGCGTTTATTATTTTCGGCGTATTCTTTTTCCACATCCGCGAGCGTTTCGATACGCTGGACGTTCATGAGCTTGGGCACTACAGAGGGGATCGCTAGAGATGAATCCGCTAGTTTTTATTCTTGGAATCCCCGTTGTTTCGGCGCTTTTATTTGCCGTCATCCCCTCGTATAAGGTTGCGTCGAGACTGAATATATTGGCGGCGTTGGCGACGTTTATTGCCACGCTGGTGCCATTTGTTCATCGGCCTGAAACGACGCAGTTTTTTTTGATTGACGACTTCAACATCTATTTGTTGGCGTTGACCGCGTTCGTGACCTTTACGACCAGTATCTTTAGCTCGCGCTATATCATTCACGAAATAGAGATCGGACGATTGAAGTCGCATTTCGTGCGCTTCTATCACACGATGTTCCAATCCTTCTTCTTCACAATGTTGATGGCGCTCTCGACCAACAACCTTGGCGTGTTGTGGGTTTCCGTCGAAGGCGCGACTTTGGCGACCGTTTTGATGGTCGGGTTGTATCGCACGCCTGCGGCGCTCGAAGCGTCGTGGAAGTACTTTATCCTTTGTGGTGTTGGAATCGCTTTAGCCTTGTTTGGCACGACCCTTCTGTATCTTGCGGCCCAACCCGTTTTGGGGTCGGGGATGCCTTCCCTGACATGGTCTTCGTTACTTCTCTGCGCGGCAGATTTCAGCCCGCATCTTCTTAACATCGCATTCGTGTTCTTGCTGGTCGGATACGGCACCAAGGTCGGTCTTGCGCCGCTTCATGCGTGGCTACCAGACGCTCATGCCGAAGGCCCCACGCCTATTTCGGCTGTTCTTTCCGGTCTTTTGTTGAACGTTGCTATTTATGCTGTGCTGCGCTTCAAAATGCTTCTGGCGGGTAACGCTCACGCTTTGGCGCCAGGACCCTTGATGGTCATCATGGGGCTGTCTTCTTTGATCTTGGCGGGCTTCATGCTCTACAAGCGTGGCGACATCAAGCGTCTGTTCGCCTATTCCTCGATTGAGCATATGGGGATCATTACCTTTGCTTTCGGTATGGGGGGACCTCTCGCCAATTTTGCCGGATTGCTCCACATGGCGATGCATAGCCTGACAAAATCTGCAATCTTCTTTGCCGTTGGTCACATTGCTCAAATCAAGGGAACGCAGAAAATTTCTGACATTCGAGGTCTGACTACAAGCCAACCCGTTCTGGGATGGGCTTTGGTTCTTGGCGTCGTGGCGATTGCCGGTATGCCGCCCTTCGGCGTGTTTATGAGCGAATTTCTTGTGATTACTTCAACCTTTGCGCGTCAACCGCTGCTCGCCATTCCGTTGATCTTGGGGCTTTTGGTTGGCTTCGGTGCGCTGATCATGAAACTGCAGGGTTTGGCTTTTGGCCCCGGAGAACCTGGGGAAAAGGCAAGCGGCGTCGCGCTCATTCCATTCTATGTTCACATTGCTTTGGTTTTGGTCGCGGGTATCTATTTGCCCGGCCCGTTGGTGGCCTGGTTCCAAAGTGTCGCCAAGTTGTTGGGATAGGGTATCAAGATGACCGTTACGTCAGATCTTTTGAAGTTTCTTTCCGTAGGCGAACGAGTGGACGGCCACAAGCCGTTCCAGCGCTTCCGCCTTAACCGTACTCAGTGGATGGAGCTGATCTCGCTTCTGTCCCAAAACAATTGGGCTTTGATGGGCATTTGGGCAGAACCGCAGGAAGTTCATGCCGCTTTTTATGAAGAAAAAAGCAAGACGATTGCTGTTGCATCTCTGGCTTGCGCTGATGGGCGTTTTCCCTCTTTGTCCGGCGTTCGCCCCAGCGCGATACGTTTGGAAAGAACCATTCAGGACTTTACGGGCCTGATTGCAGAGAATCTGACCGACAACCGCCCGTGGCTTGATCACGGACAGTTTCCGATCAAGCATCCGCTCCGTGGCGACGATCAAAAGGCGCAACATCGCCCCGCGACCGAATACACCTTTTTGCCGATTTTGGGCGAGGGTTTGCATCAAATCCCTGTCGGCCCCGTGCATGCGGGCATCATTGAACCTGGCCATTTCCGCTTTACATGCAACGGCGAAGCTGTTGTGCGCTTGGAGGAACGCTTGGGCTATGTCCACAAGGGGGTTGAACGCCACATGCAGGGCAAGACTCCGGCAGAAGCGGTCAAAGTCGCGTCCCGTATTTCCGGAGACAGCACTGTTGCGCATGCTTTGGCTTTCTCCCGTGCGGTTGAAGCCGCGTTGGATATAGATCTCCCCGCCCATGTGCATTGGACGCGGGCTTTGATGGCTGAGCTTGAGCGCATTGCCAACCATTTCGGCGATATCGGTGCAATCTGCAACGATGCTGCTTTTGCTTTTATGCTGGCGCAGTGCGGCTTGTTGCGCGAAAAGGTTTTGGCGACAGCGCAGGCTTGCTTCGGGCATCGTATGATGATGGACTGCATTGTGCCGGGCGGTGTAACACGGGCGCTGAACGACGACGGCATCAAGCTTCTCCAAGCCCTCGTTGTGGCGTTGCGCAGTGAATTCGCTCCGCTGGTCAAGCTTTACGAAGACAAGCTTTCCTTGCAAGACCGCACAATGACCACGGGCGTTGTTAGTGCGGCGTTGGTGCATCGTTTTGCCGCAGGCGGTTTTGTCGGTCGTGGTTCGGCGCGCAGTTTCGATGCGCGTCGCGTGCCATCCTATCCGCCTTACGACAATATGGATTTTGAAATTCCCGTGTTCAGCGAAGGCGACGTTAACGCCCGCGTTTGGGTGCGTATCCGCGAGATCGATGTCAGCCTTGGCATTATTAGCCGTTTGCTTAAAGAGGATTGCGATTCGATCGCTGTGGTCGTTGACCTTCCGAAGCGCAGCGGCGAAGGCATGGCTGTGGTTGAAGGGTTCCGCGGCGATATCCTGACTTGGGTTCGCATCGGTGCTGATGGTCGCGTTTTGCGGTGTCATCCGCGTGACCCTTCATGGTTCCAATGGCCCTTGCTGGAAGCCTCCATCGAAAGCAACATCGTTGCGGACTTCCCTCTGTGCAATAAATCCTTTAACTGCTCCTATTCCGGTCAGGATCTGTAGAAACATGTGGAAACTCGTCACAAAATATCTTTTGCGCGGACCCCTTACTCGTCCGGCGCCTAAACCATCCGATGCCGCATTGGCGGAACTTGCTAACCGTGTTAACAAGGTGGCTAAGGCCAAGCTTGGGCGCAGCCTGTCCGTGCGCGAAGTGGATGCGGGTTCGTGCAACGGCTGCGAGCTTGAAGTCCATGCGATGAACAATGTAATCTACGATCTAGAACGCTTCGGCATCCATTTTGTCGCCTCACCGCGTCATGCCGACGTGTTGCTGGTCACGGGTCCCGTGACGACCAACATGAAGGAAGGATTGGTCCGCACCTATAACGCGACCCCTGATCCAAAATGGGTGGTTGCTGTTGGCGATTGCGCTTTTAACGGCGGTTGCTTTGCAGGTAGTTATGCCATTGTTGGTGGTGTCAGCGATGTCGTTCCCGTTGATCTACACATCAAAGGTTGCCCTCCTACGCCAACACAGCTGTTGGAAGGCTTTTTGGCTCTTCTTGAGGCCAACACCTAGATTTCTATCTATTTTCTGTTTTTCGGCGGTATTGCGCTTATCGCCGCGCATGAACACGTGCTATGACTGGCATCAGGTTCAAAGCCTCGCGGCTGCGCATAAAGGAAAGCTTTTCCGTCGAACTTTCATCGTAAACACCGACCAACCCTTCGCGTTGGGTCAGGGCGATGATGGCTTGAAAATCGCCTAAAGGATCGGCTTCATCAGCGATAATGGTGGGCGCAAAGTCGAAACCAAAGGACGGTTTTTGGAAAATAAAGCGTGGCAACCGATCATCGGGGTCATAGGCGGCTGCGACGATCCCGAATTTCTGGCGTGCAAAAACGTCCCAGCTGCGCTTGTTGCCTACAGAAATTTGCGCGAATACATGGTCGGAGACTTGAGCTAGGGGCATCTCCATAGCGAAGGAAACCATGTTCTTTGCTAAATCATTACCACGCCATTCGGGGTGCGACGCCATGCTTTTGATGACGATGACGCTGTCGTTCAGGGCGGCATGATGGAACGGAACGTCGTTATGCGTAATGGCTTGCATGGCGATTGCCTCGCGCAAAGTCAAAGGCCCCATGAGAGCCAACTGCGCGACAAGTTTGCCTTCGGCGCGGATGCCTATCATCATTCCCGTCAAGCGTGTCAAAAGATTTTGAAAATAGGCCGTGCCTTGAGGCAAAATGAAACGCTTCTTATCGGCGGGCAGGGCGGCGCGGGTCGCTTCTTGCAACGCCATAACATCAGGCAAGTCGGCACCGTCGAGGATGTTAATCCGCGCTGATCCGCCGGTTTTGGGAAGCGTAAACTCTTTCATTGCGTCCTTCGGTTCCCCCTTCTTGTCGCTTTCGCGTAAGATAGGACCAATAGGGTGAAAGTAAAAACAAATTTGTATGGTTAATTTACATCCTGAATTCTTCGCCGAGGTAGACGCGGCGGACATCGGCGTTTTCAATAATTTCCTTGGGCGTGCCTTGCATCAAAACGCGCCCGTCGTGAATAATATAGGCGCGATCAACAATTTCCAACGTTGCACGCACATTATGATCGGTAATCAAAACGCCAATACCTCGGTCGCGCAAATGCACCACCAAGTCGCGGATGTCGCCCAAAGCGATAGGATCAATGCCCGCAAAAGGCTCATCCAGTAAAACAAAGTGCGGTTGCGAGGCAAGAGCCCTGGCGATTTCTAAACGGCGTCTTTCGCCGCCTGACAATGAAATGGCGGGGGCCTGCCTTAAATGGGTAATGCCAAATTCCGCCAGGAGTTCGTTCAGCATCGACTCGCGTGCGCCATAATCGGATTCGACGATTTCCAAGACGGCGCGAATATTTTCTTCGACCGTCAATCCGCGAAAGATCGAAGATTCCTGCGGCAGATACCCCAATCCCAAACGGGCGCGGCGATACATAGGAAAATCGGTAACGTTCTGCCCGTCCAAATGTATACGTCCCGTATCCGGTTTGACTAATCCCGTGACAAGATAAAAGCACGTCGTTTTGCCTGCGCCGTTGGGCCCCAAAAGACCTACGACTTCGCCTCGCTGCAACGAGAAACTGACATCATGCACGACGGGGCGGCGCTTATAGCGCTTGCCCAGATGGGTGATCGACAAGCCTTTGTCGTGCGCGGGGCGATGCGCTGGTTTCTTAGCAGGTTTAGTAAGAGGAACGACTTTCCCTGAATGGCTCACGGCGTACCTCCCTTGGATTGAGTGGGCTTGGAATCTTTCGCTGTCGATTTGGCAGGCAACAAGGCGCGTACGCGACCAGATCCTTCATTCATCAAACGGCTTTGATTGGAGGCAAAGTCTGACTCGCCGACATCGCCAGTCAATTCCGTGCCGTCGCCGCGCGTGATGCGAACATGACCTGAAATTATGGCAATATCGCGGGCGGCGTCGTAAACGCCCTTGTCGCCACGCGTAACGTCGCTTTTGGTAATGACGGTGACGTTGCCGATGGCGGTCATTTTGTATAATTGGCTCAATCCGTTGGGCTGATCGCGGAATTCGGCTGTCAGAACGTCGCCTGCGATATGGCGGTCGCCTTTGACCGCTATCGCATGGCCACGAGCGACTGCAATCTTGGTTTCGTCCCAGTATTCCAAGCTGTCCTTTGCCGTCACGACTTGCTTATCCGATTCATAGCGCAAATTCTTGCCGGTCACGACGATTACATGCTTATCATTGTCGTCCACGGCGCGGTCGCCGGTGATGCGGGCGTTTGATTTTAGGATTACGACATTGCCCTCTGCGGTCATTCTGTCGATATCTCCGGCATCGTCGGATTGATTCTCTCCCGACTTTTCGGAAGTTTTAGAAGTTTTTTTCCCGCCGCCATTCTTGGCTTTCTCCCGTTGATGCGCTGTCAGCAGATCCGCTGTCACAATCAAATCGCCACGCACGGCTTTGGCGTTGCCTCGGGCGACATAAATGTTTTTGTCCTGATACCATTCAAGAGATTGGTCCGCTGTGACCTCGACTTGCTGCGCGGGGGCAGGGGGGGCAGTATCGGCAGGCACAGGTTTAGCTTCGGCGAATGCGGTGCAGCCGAGCAAAAAACAAAGTGCCAAAATCCTGGCGCAAGAGCGCATATACAACCTTATGACATTTTTCTTTTTATCCCTCAGAAATCGTTACCTTACGGTAAAGACTTCAGGAATATGGGTTTATCAGAATCACGGCTTCAATGTAAACTAAGGATAGCTGTCGCTGGGCCTTTGATGACGACCGTGTGCCCTGAATCCAGGAAACGGAAGCCAATGCCGCGAACTGTGCCGAAAGGCCCTTGAATTAACACGATTTTATCGCCCCAGACGTCTTTGCTGTTCAAATTAATCTGCGCCTCGTCGGTCGTGACCTGATAACCCTTATCGTGAAAAAGCCTGACATTGCCGCCAAGCCATAGCTTCTTGCCCATTTCATCGTAACGACCAAAATCGGCCTTGCCATCCATCCAAGCTCCGTTTTGCATCGTGATCTCGCCTTCGGGCTTTGTCAGATCGTAAATGCCGTGCAAGGCGTTCGGGCGCGTCGCCTGAGCTGCCAGAAGCGAGTAGGGTTGGTTTTTATTATCAACCCCCGTGTAGTGCAGGTTGTCGATAACAAGATCGGGAATGTTCTTGGCAATGTTCGACATTCTGAAATTTGGTAGCAAAGCAGGCCATAAGAACAGCGTCAAAACAACAACGCCCGCCAACGAAGGCAGCCAAACGCGCAACCTGCCTACGAAACGCGCCATGCGTCCTTCGCGAGCATTCTGGATGCGCTTGGTCTCTCGCGGACGGATAAAATCCAACCTGCCGAGGGGCGCTTTGCCTGAGGGAGTTGTATTCATGCTCTGGTTTTACCGCCGTAGGCGAAAAAAGCCTAGTTAATCCGGCCTTTTCGTCGGCTTGTGCGAGAAAATATCGACATCGCGCCATCCGGCGACATCTAATTCGGCGCGGACGGGCAAAAAATCCATAATCTTGCGCGCCAAGGCGGTGCGATTTTCCCGCGCCAACCTTGTGTCCAGAACGGCCTTAAGCTTGTGCAGATGCAAAACATCCGATGCGGCGTAGGTTAATTGATCCTGGGACAATACAGGCGTGCCCCAATCCGAAGTCTGCTGTTCCTTCGACAAATCGATGCCCAACAAATCCTTGGTAAGGTCCTTGAGCCCGTGGCGTTCCGAAAAAGTGCGCACCAGAACGGAAGCGATCTTAGTACAGTAAATCGGCTGCGGCATCACGCCAAGATAACGATAAAGCGTCGCCAGATCGGCGCGTGCGAAATGAAAAAGTTTGATGACTTTAGGATCGGTCAGAAGCTTCTTGAGATTCGGCGCGTCATACTGGTTGGCCAAAAGCTGAACCAAATGCGCGTTCCCGTCGCCCGACGACAATTGCACCAGACACAACCGGTCACGATCCCAGTTCAACCCCATAGATTCCGTATCAATAGCGACGCAATCGCCAAAGGAGACGCCCGCAGGCAAATCGCCGACATGCAAAGTAATGGTCATAAGCAACACTCAGTTAAAAGGTGAAGCAAAATCATAACACGCCTTTTGCGCGAGAGCAAAAGGCGTGTTATCAATCAGATTGTCTCCTTATTTACCCCCTAATCTCGGCCTTTCCCATGTCCTCTTCACTTGCAATCAGTTGGGTTATATCGACGGTGTCGGGCTATGGCATTTATGGTCTACAGATTCTGATGCAATATCTGCGGCGTGGTGGAAATGCGCAGGATGTTATTCTGACCAGCGAACTTTTGAGTACGACGTTGCCGCCTCTGGAACAAGAAAAAATTGCCCCGCTGTTTCCTCTGGCGAACAAGATTGACACGTATCTTAAGAATAATCCGGATCAAACTTTGAGGTTTAAGCACGCCGTTTTGCACGGCAGCGGCACCGATTTCGTTGGCTTCCAAGGTCAGGATCGTGTGTGGGGCGAACCGAATGTAGCGTGCACAGCGATTGAGAATTTGGTCTGCACGCCTCACGGGCGCAAGATCGCCAAGAATTACGACATGTTTATCGCTATTTCGAGATGGAACGCAGAGTATTTAAAGAGTCTTGACGTAGGGCCCGTGCATTTATGCTATCAAGGCATTGATCCGGCGCTTTTTCATCCTGCTCCAGCGACGGGCCTCTATCGTAATCGTTTTCTTATTTTTTCCGGCGGCAAATTCGAATACCGCAAAGGGCAGGACATCGTTCTTGCGGCGTTCAAGAGGTTTCATGCTAAGCATCCTGAATCCTTGTTAGTGACCTGTTGGCAAAATTTGTCGAAGCCCGAAGCGGAGGCTTTTGATCATGCCGGACACTGCGACGGTGTCCCCGATGCGGCAAGCGATTTTGGGTTGCAGATGAAGCCTTGGTTTTTTAAACAGGGGTTGTCTGCCGACAGCTTCATCGATTTGCCCTTTACCCACAACCTTTTAATGCCTGCTGTTTTGCGCGAATGCGATATGGCTGTGTTTCCCAACCGCTGCGAAGGTGGCACAAACCTTGTGGCGATGGAGGCGATGGCTTGCGGCGTGCCGACTTATGTCTCCTACAATACGGGGCAGAAAGATTTGGTCGACCTGATTGGCTGCGGCTCGTTTCGTTCCCAAGGGGTGGTCAAGCCTTCAAATTCGATGAAAACCGTGGAGGACTGGGGCGAAACGGAAGTAGATGAAGTCGTCCAAGCGATGGAACGTACCTATACAAATCGTGCACAATCCCGACTTGCCGCCGCCGATGTAGCGACCAAGATGCGGGATTGGGCGTGGAGCGATTTAAACGAAAAATTGTTGCAGATCGTCTGCGACGGAAAGACGGAAGTATGAGCAAACCTTTGGTCGTTGTCGGTACGCCGTGTTTCGGCGGTATGGTATCACAGGATTACACGATGTCGCTCTTGAATCTTTCCTCAGTGGCACAGCAGCAGGGATTCGATGTCGCGGTCGTAATGCTTGGCAACGATGCTCTAATTACACGAGGGCGCAGCGCGATCGTCGCGCGCTTTCTTGACAATCCCGCGACGACACATTTGTTGTTTGTCGATGCTGACATTGCGTTTTCGGTCGAACAAGTAACGAGGATGCTGGCCTTCGACAAAGACTTTGTTGCCGGACTTTATCCCGCAAAAATCATCGATTGGAACCAGTTGGCGCATCGTTTTGGTCATAGCGCCGAAACCTTGGACGAATCTGGCCTCGCCTATGTCGCGGCCTTGTGCGAGGGGGATACCGCCAAGCGCGAAAACGGATTTGCAACCGGAACCTATGCAGGAACTGGCTTCCAGCTTATCAAGCGTGGCGTGTTCGAACGCATGATCCAAGCCTATCCCGAAATGAAATACAAAGCTTTGCACGCCTTCCCGCGCCCCAGCCAGCCGAGCGACAATCTCTACGCCCTTTTTGATTGCATGATTGACCCTGAAAGCGGCGTTTATCTCAGTGAAGACTACGCATTCTGTCGTCGCTGGCGCGCCATAGGCGGCGAGATCTGGCTCGATTTGAACAGCAAGCTGAATCACAGCGGTTCCTATACCTATCGCGGCAATGCCGCGTCACGATTTACGACAGGAGAAAATCGCTCATGACCGATCAAGCCACGCCCCTTGTTGCCCTTGGTATCCCTTCCGGCGATATGGTTCATGCCGATTTTGCTATGTCGTTGGCAATGTTGTGCATGAACACGGGGACGCAAGCCCTTCTTTTAAATGCGCGATCTTCTCTTGTTCCTATGGGGCGGAATCAATGCGTAGGCGCGGCGCAGATCATGCAGGCGACGCATCTTTTGTTTCTCGACTCCGATATGATTTTCCCCGCCGATACGATGACGCGTCTTTTAGTTCACAACAAAGACATCGTCGGTGCGAGCTATTCTAGGCGCGTCCCCCCCTTTCATCCCTTAACCGTTACCGAGGAGGGCGAGCACATTCACATTACTTCTGGTCTGCGCCGCGTAAGATTGCTGCCCACCGGATGTATGTTGATACGCCTGAGCGTTTTCCAGGCGTTGTCCTCCCCGTATTTCAATCTTGTAGCTGAAGGCGATCAACTGCGTGGGGAAGATTATTTTTTCTGCGAAAAAGCGCACGCTGCTGGATTCACGCTTTGGTGTGACGGCGACTTATCACTTCAATTGGGGCATATCGGACAAAAAATTAATCGTATTGCCGATAGTGTAACGACATCAATCGCATAAATCGGCAAAAACGACTCGGCAAATTTTTCCTAGCCTTGTCGGGATGGGTAATTTTTGCCGCACCGCATCGTGTGTATTGACGCTAAATCAGTGGGTTATAGAGGGTCTGCGGCATGGCATGTTTATCGCATCTAACTCCCTACCGTTAAACATAGATTTACTTTTGTAGTTCATGTTTGTCGGACTTAAACCCGCAGAAGGAGTCTGCGATCAACCTCTGAAAGGAGTTCTACTATGGCTATTGGTGACATCTCCCTCACTTCGTCCGCCCGCGCAAACCTCACGGCTTTGCAAAGCACGGCGAAGCTTCTCCAGCAAACGCAGTCTCATTTGTCGACGGGTAAGACCGTTAGCAATGCGTCTGACAATGCGACGGCTTACTTCGCTTCGAAGGGCTTCCTGAATGCGGCTAATAACCTCAGCGCAGTGAAGAGCAACCTCTCGACGGCGCTGGAGTCGGTTAACTCCTTCGATAACTCGATCTCGGCTGTTACCAGCATTGTTGCTCAGCTTCAAGGTCTTGCGACTCAGGCGCTTGGCTCGACGAACACGACCACGCGTTTAGGTCTTGCGTCGCAGTTCAACGCTTTGACGCAGCAGCTTGATACGTTGGTCAACGACGCTACGTTCAACGGTACTAACCTGTTGAACAGCAGCAGCGCTACCTTGGTAGTTTACTTCAACGCGACGAATACGACTTCGTTGACGATCACTGGCGTAAACATCACCTCGGCGGGTCTTCTGACCTCTTCTGGCGCAGCTGCCAGTTCCGGCTGGGCCAATACAACCGACATTCAGGCATCGCAATCGTATTTGTTGACCGCTTTGTCAACATTGACGACCGATGCGGCGAGTTTCGGTGGTAATGCGACGCTGATTCAGACCAGGCAAGACTTTACGTCGAACCTGATCACTTCGTTGCAAAACGCCTCCAGTTCTCTGGTTGCTGCCGATACGAACGAAGAAGGTGCGAACATGCAGGCTCTGCAGGCTCAAAACTCTCTTGGTATCGTGTCGTTGGGTGTTTCGGGAACGCTGGCACAAGCGATCCTGAAGATCCTCTAAGCCTAAGGGAAGGAGCGGGTCTAAATCGGCTCGCTCCTTTCTTTTCTAATTTTTCTCGAAGGAGTCGGGAGCATGCCATTAAAAATTCGAGTAAAGCCCGAAGGAAAGATATTTGCTGGCGGCGCCGTTCTTAAAAATGTTGGGAACCGTCCCGCCGATCTTCTGATTTTGTCTGACAGTCCCGTGCTGCGCGAAGACTATATGATGAATATAGAGCGCCGCGACGAGTCGGATGTCTCTAACGTCTACTTTCTTTTGCAAGTGATCTATCTGTTTAAAGGCAAAGACAAGCCGATGGATAACCTTGTTATTGAAACAGTCAAAAGTTTTGCCAAGCTCTACCCCGCCTATGAATCCGACGTTGCTCAGATCATAGGTCTTTTGGAAGCCAAAGAAACTTTTAAGGCATTACGGGTTGCACATGCAATGCTGGCGCAGTATGAAAAAGATACGCAGGCTGTAATGCCCGACGCCGTTCCTAATTCTGTTTCCGTCCCACTGCTGGAGAACACATGACCCCGAAATCCTATGAGAACGTTCATGCTTATGGTAGAAATCAACAAGCTCAAGTTGATTCAACGGGGAACAGCCGCGATATCGACGCACGCGCCTTGCTGGCTTGCGCCAACAGATTGAACGATGCCAAGACCGTGATGGAAAGCGATCTAAACTCGAAGGAAAACCTTAAGCTCTATTGTGAAGCGATTCGATATAATCAGCGTTTATGGACGATTTTTCAGATCGCCTTGTCAGACCCTGAAAACTTACTCCCGGACTCTTTGAAGCTTACCCTTTTGAATCTAAGTCGTTACATAGATAAAACAAGTTTCCGCGCTATCGGAAAATATGCGCCCAATCTTATAGATAGCCTTATCAACATAAACCGCATTATCGCGGCAGGACTTAGCAAACAGCCAACCGGCGAAGCTGTTGCGCTACAGCAGCAAGATGCTCGAGATATTCCTCTTTCTCTTAGCACCTCAGCCTAAGCGCGGGCTCAGGATTGCGCGGGCATTTTCACTTCGCTTGAAATTCTTGCAATAACTGAAGCCCAATCCTTACGGTTCTTTTGCCGGAAAAGGCGCGCCGTTGGATACCACGGGCTGTCTTCGCGTAAGGTTAGCCACCGCCAATCTGCATAGAAGGGCAAAAGAATCCAGACAGGTTTGCCTAACGCACCAGCAAGATGCGCGATGGCGGTATCGACTGTAATGACGAGATCGAGCGTCATCATTGCCGCCGCCGCGGCGGAAAAATCGTCAAAATCCTTCCCCCAGTTGGCAACAACGCTGGCGGAAAGAAGAGGCGCATCGTAATCAGAAACAACGCGTTGCAAACTGACCCATTCGATGTCGTCCATTGCTAGAAGAGGCGAAAGTTCCGTGAAAGCTAAAGAACGGTTGCAGTCATTTTCATGACTGGATCGCCCTGCCCAGCATAGCCCTATACGGCGAGAACTCTTGCGCGGATGCAAGGCGCTATACGCCTTAACCTCGGTATCATCGGCAAAAAGATACGGCCCAAAGCTGGGGATCGTTGCCAGCGTTGTTCCTAAAACGCGAGGAATATCCATCATTGAACAGTAGAAATCGAACGCTGGTATCTCTTCGCCATTCCTTATTACGCAAGGGGAGTGTTTCATCAAGCGTAGCAGTCGTGTTAATGCAGGAGGGGCTTCGATAACGATAGTTGCTCCCAGCCCGGATAGAATCGGAACATACCGCGACATTTGTAAACTATCGCCAAAACCTTGTTCGGCAATCAGGAATAAAGTTTTTCCCGACAAGTCTTCGCCATTCCAGTAAGGCTTGGGGAAACTGCGTTTGAATTTAGCATAGGCTGGTAATTCCCAGCGTGCCGCAAAATCTTTCCACCCAGCCGCGTAATCGCCAAGCGCCAAAGCTGCTATGCCTTCATTTAAAACAGGAACGGGAATGTCGGGGGCAACCTGTCGCGCAAGGGCAAAACTTTGTCGTGCTTGCTCGATCAGGTTTAGTTCGTTCAGGCAAATGCCGAAATTAATGTAGGCGTCGGTAAAACATGGATTCAGTTCGATTGTTCGGCGATAGCAAGAAATCGCCTCCACAAAACGATCCAACTTGCACAGCACAACCCCATGATTATATTGCGCCATCGGTTCTTTAAAAGATTTCTGCGCTAGTCTCCGAAACAAAACCTCCGCTGCCGCAAAATCGCCTTGCGCGAAAAATGCGCGCGCCCGTCTTTCATCGTCGCTGGCGTGAGGGAGCATTATCATAAGGACAATCGTAGCGCATCAGGATTCTGGTGCAAGACTTCGCTATGCCACGGGGTTGCGCGTAGAACGCCTGTATCTCCTGCAATAAATTTTCTAACTTCTTTGGCTACTGCCGCAATCACGCCGCTCCAATTGCCAGATGATTCTTGCCTAAACAGTCTCGCCGTTCCGTACCAAGGGCTATCCTCGCGTCCTAAAAGCCACCGCCAGTCGCTAGCAAACGGCAATAAAACAAAAACAGGTTTGCCTAAAGCGCCTGCCAAATGCACGGTGGCAGTATCGACGGAGATAACAAGATCGAGTTGCTGAATTAACGCGGCTGTTTCGGAAAAGTCACGCAAATGAGGCGAGGCATCCCAGACGCCTGCTCCTTCAAGCGCGTCTGAGCGGTCTTTTTGAAGAGAAATAAAATGTTCTGTGCCGCAATCGAGCAAAGGGCGTAACGCCGCAAAATCTATCGAACGCGCCGCATCGTTACGGAAATCCGCATTGCCTGCCCAAACCAAACCGATGCGTGGAATTGGGATGCCGCGTAACCTGTTTCGCCACGTAGCATCGTTAGGTGCTGTTAGATATGGGGCAGAAGAAATATTTTCCAAATGCGTGCCACAGAAAAAAGGCAGGCTTGACAATCGGCACCGCGCTTCGCTGACAGGTACAGGCGCTGTCTTCGCAACAATATCAACAGAAGAAAAGTTTTTTGCGCATAAAGTCAACAATGGCTCGCGCAGCCGCAACGTTAGTCGATCAGCGCAAGTAAAAATCTTTGGTAGATAACGCAAAAAGTGAATTGCATCCCCCAACCCCTGATCTTCGTATAAAAGAAGGCTCGAAACCTTCTGTCCCTGCCAATAGGGAATGGCGCGTAAGGACTCTTCAGGGGGAGAGCTTTGTTCCCACAATGCCCAACCTTGCTCCCATAAACCCCAGCCCCGCGTTAGATCGCCGATTTGCAAACGGGCCATTGACTCGCTGGCAACTGCGTCGGCGGAGTCAGGTAGTAACGCCGAAACACGAGCAAAACAATCCGCCGCTTGTTCGGGATAACCTTGAGTAAATAATAGAACGGCTTGATTGCTCCAAAATCGCGGATTGCTAGGCTGTAGACCTGTCGCATGGACAAAGCAAGCGTGTGCTTTGGCATAAGCTCCTTCGTCTTTCAAGATTTGTCCGGCGAGATCCCATGCCTCAGCAAAAGTGGGTGCCGTTTCTAATATTCGGAAAGCCCCCCGCAACGCTTCAGTCTGACGGCCCAATCCGCGCAATACAAGACAGCGATTAAACCGCGCAGACAAAAAGTCTTGTCGTGCTGTTAGTGCTGCGTCGATAAGCTGCAGCGCAAGTTCAGGCTTTCCCATTTTCTGTGCGATAACGCCCAGCATATGCAATGCGTCAGGCTCGCACGGAAAAAGGTTCAGGACTTCCCGATAAAGGGCCGCAGCCTTTCCACAATCGCCGTGCGCATAAACCCGCGCTGCCTCGTCTAGCCGTGTCTGAACGTCTTGGCTCAGGCAGCCTCCAACAGGGCATAGGCGTACCATTGCGGCAGAGATTTACCCACGACATCCAGGATCATGGCATGAGCAATTTCCGCTGTCGGTTCCTCGGTTTGAATGACAGACAAAGCCATCGGCGTATTAGCGATGCGGCGCAATTCAGGCATAAGGGCCGAAACGGAATTATGAAGACCGGCGCGATTAATCGCCTGCATTACAAAAGCTTCACGCGCGGGCAGGGCGATGCCGCATCCAGCAACCTGCGAAGCGAACAAAACGTCTTGATGGGTCAAATCCGTTTTGTCGAGAAACCGATTAAAGCTGCCGACAAGACGCGGTTGAGTAATCGTATCTCTTTGGGTGGATGTTAGTGCGCCACGCATCGGGTTCGCAAAGCCGCAGGCAACAAGAACCTGCATCGCTTCAAGAATTTTTTCCGGCCTTTCATCTTGACACGATGTATGCAACAGAATGTCGCCGACCCCCACAGGCATGATCGACATAAGATCGATCACTTTGGTATAAAGGGGGCCTGAAAGATCAATGACTTTTCCCTGAGCCGCATAGGCTGGCGGGATTTGTTCAGGAGGCAGAACGATGCCATAGGCAAAGCCGCCGAAAAGCTCCGCCGGATCAGTTGACCGTTCGGTAGGCGCCTTAATCCAGATATCCGAACGAATCGCACGGTCTAGCGCCAGATCTTTAATCGGTTCATAAAGAGGATTCTCGCGGCAGGAGACGATTAAATCTTGCGCTTCTTTAGGAATAGACAATTCCACGTAATTTGACACAAGCGTTGCGTCGCCAGCATAGGAGAAACCGCGCGAGCCTGCCGCAACCATCGTGTTAAAGGTCTCAGACACGGCGACTTCGCCGTCAAACAAGCCAAAGAAATCCTGAGGCGCATTCTTGGCGATCGCATCATTCAGTTGAACCGCTAGAGTGGGATTTTTAGCCAAATAGGTAAGACCGAGATGCTTGATTTCTCCTAAAAAGTCTCGCTTCTGTTCAGAGTCCATTTCCGGTGCCGCTTCCTGCACCACAAAACGCAACGCGCCGTCCTCGCGGTTATAGGCGCGATAGGATGTAACGAATAATCCCCCTGGGTTCATGCGTTTTTCTGCCAGATCGAACAAGGCTGTACGTTCGTTCAAGGGCAGGGATGCAAGACTTTCATCGCAGCACAGATAGTCTAGCATAGGCGGCAGTGATGAGCCGTTGGTAAGGCGCGCCAGCGTTTCAGAAGGCGTTCCTGTGAGAAATATAACGTTAAAAACGCCGCGTTGCATAGCCTTGTCTTCGGCGGCACGACGCGTCTTGTCATCGACAACCAGACCATAAAAACGGCCTTCAGGGTTGCTAGCAGCCAGACAAATCAAATTTTCAGGTTGTTCGCATGTGGCTTCAGCATAAGTGAACTCAATGCCTGTTTTTTTGGGTTTATTGCCGCGCAATGCCGCGATGTAGCGCAAAGAAATAGGGCTGAAGGTAGAAAGCGGCTTCATGTCAAGACTCCGAAGATGTTGCGACTGGTCGATGCTAACCATATTAGACTCCTTCTAAGGATTGGACTAGAGATAACTTGTTATAGACAGTTTTAATATACTGCCTGTTGCGGAATAAGACGCCTGCAAAATTGTCTCAAGTGAAGTGATTTCCGTGCTGACTTGCGTAACGTCGATTTGCTGAATATTGGCAACTTGGTCGGTTAGGTTAGCGATAGCGGTCTTTTGCGCCTCTTTTTCCGAAGTCATAATATTAATATTGTTGGCCACTCCTGTATGCAGGGACTGAAGGGCTGTCACGGCTGAACTTAACAAGGTGGTGGCCTGAGCCATATAGGCCTTGTACGTTGCGGCATCAGACGAATTTCCGGCTGCCTGCAGAAAGCGTAGCCCTGCGACAAGCTTTTGAATTGTCGGATCATTGCTTGTGATACCGTAATGGACTGTATATCCCGTATCGACAACAGCCTGATCGGCAGAATAGGCGGCAGCATTCGTCGTGGAAACGGCGGCAGCGTTAATGACGTCTCCAGCCTGAATGTTCAGGACGGCACCCGCATTAGAGGCCCCTGGAATAAGCGCGGCGAGACCGGCGGCAACTAAAGTCGGCGTGTCCGTGGCCTGAACGTTATAAGTATAGGCCGTGCCGTTAACGGTGACGGAGGCGGTTTGTCCGTTGCCAACGGTTCCACCGACCGTAATTGCTTGCCCTGAAGTTGAAAGGTTCAACGTAGATGCAGCATCGTAGGTCGGCACGGTCAGATTATCTGTCAGCATGGTCGAAGAAAGTGTTGACGTGGGCAGCGTAGACAAATCCTGCGCTGGAGGCGTTGTATAGCGCGAGCCGGCATAAATAAAGCGACCATTGACTTCCTGATTAAGATCGACGGTTACCGATCTTAGAAAGTTTGTGGTTTGCGTGGCAACGTTCGACGCAATGTCCGTGCTGTAAGTCGGGCTATTATTGGCAAGGCTTTGTGCCTGTGCCGCGATCGTTTCCAAATCTGTTAGTGTCGTGTCATAAACCGCCAGATTGCTACTGATCGTATTAATGACGCTGATATAAGCTTCTTTTTGCGTTGCCGTGCTTTGCAAGTTTATAAGGTTTCGTGCGTCGCTGGCAGAATAATCCGTCAGGTTGGTATGCTGCCTTTGGCTTGACAACTGCGCCGTCAATTGGGTCAGGGTCGTTTGTTCGGACTGAAGCGCCGAAGTCATAGAGCTTTTGACGCTCAAGTTGCTGACGGAAGTAATAGTCATGGCTACCCCACCATATTTTCAAGGGTTTTCATCATCGTCTGGATTGTCGAAATTACATGCGCCGATGCCGCATAACTATTTTCCCAATTCGTCAGGTTGACCAGTTCTGTATCTGTATTGACGCCAGTCTGGCTGGACAAAGAACTTTGATAATAGGTTTTTTGAGCTGCCGCCGTCGTGTTTTGAGTCTGAATCGCGTTAGCGGCCTGTTGGAATCCAGACAGGATTGCTGTGGCAATCCCAGCATAGGTTTGGTGTTGGGTCGTCAGTCCTGCCGCCAGGAAAGTGCTGCTTGTCGTGTAGGTAATGGGGCTTCCTGGCACCACAGTGATAGCGAGATTTGTCGCGGAGAAAGCGTTATTGATCCCGCTTGCCGCCGCCGTTTTGGCCGTTGTTGTGCCGTTGGCTAAACTAGAATTGACGGAAAAAGTTGTCATATCCGGCAACCCGTCAGCGTTTATGCTCGCCGTAAAGAAGCTATTTCCTTGTTCGCCTGTTTTAGTTGCCGCGCTATTATAGGTGTCAGCAAAACTGCCGGAATTTGTTGCCGTCGTTGCAAGAAACAAGTTGGCAAAATTTTGCAACTGGGATTGCAGTTTTGTAATGACGCCAACGCCATTGGATGTGCTTGCCGCTGAAGAAAGAAAATCTGTTGTAGCTTGCAGCTTTCCCCCTGTTAGAGAAGAACTGGCATCCGCACCGACAGCATTGAGGATGCTATTGCCGTCGACACTAACGCTGAAAGTTTGAGCGAGCCCATCGACCAAAGCCGCGCCGCTGGAGGTATAAAGAGCTACCTGCCCGTTAGAACGCTGCATCACCGTGACGTTGGTGTATTGCGAGATTGTATTGATCGCCTGATCGCGTAAATCTTCCAAGTTGACGGTAGGCTGCTTATTAACGCGTGCCGACGTAATCTCTGTGTTCAACGTTTGAACTTCAGCCAGAGCCGTGTTCAACGACTGTACTGCCGTTGACAAATCATTTTGAACATTCGTCTGTAGCGAGGTGGTTTGTACCGCAATGCTATTGATTGTGCTGGCGAGCGCTTGCCCCGTTGAAACGACAGTTTTTTCAAGCGTTACGTCGCTTGGCGACGCGGCATACTGTGTCCAGGCTGCCTGAAAATTGCTGAGATCCGATGACAAGACAGGGGGATTGTTGGTCGAATTGAGGATCGACTGCACCTGCGTCATGTACCCGTTTTGTGTGCTAAGAAACGACGCGTTTGATGTCGCGTTGTTAAGCGTTGCCGACAAAATATTGTTGGTGACCCTGCTGTATCCGGAAAGCTCAACACCTCCCGTTGATGAGCCGCTGGTAACGGCCTCCAGATTGATTGTTTTTGCTGTGTAGCCCTGCGTTTGGGAATTTGAAATGTTGCCCGATATGACCTGAGCCGCCGTGGTGCTAGTCTGTAGGCCGGAAAGGGCGACGGTAAGGGCACCTGAAAGCGACATAGATAACTCCTGTTTCGGTCGAGCGATCGTTAATTAGAAGAATGACCGCGCCAACGGGGCTACGGGACTAAACCGCCTGAATAATCTTGTCCAACATGCTATTCACCGTCGACACTACTTTGGCATTAGCCGAATAAACCTGCTGCGACTGAATCATCGTTGTGAATTCGCTGGCAATATCGACGTCGGAAGATTCGAGAGAACTGCTCGAAATTGTTCCCGCGCCGTTAGTGCCCGCCAAATGCAGATTGGCATTGCCCGAAGCCAGGGTTGCCGTATAGATGCCGCCGGTTCCGCGCTGCAGATTATCGGGGGAATTGAACTGCGCGATGGGTATCTGATAAATTTCGCGCGTGCTGCCGTTTGTATAGTTAATCGATACAACGCCGTTGTTGTCGATGCCGATGCTGCTATACGATCCTTCGCCCAACCCGTTTTGCGAGATGGAAGACACCGAAACGGTCGAACTTGCATTGGCATACTGGGTAACGCCAGTCGCCGCATTAAGTGTGCCCAGATTAAGATTGAGCGTTTGCGCACCCGTTCCTGGAAAGTTCAAAGAAAAGTTGATCCCTGCTGCGGTTCCTGTATCCGCGACGCAGACTGTATAGCCCGCTGGCAGAGAGCCTACGGCAACGGGAACGACGCTTGCGATCGTGCCCGCAGGAGATGCACTGTTAAAGGTTACGGTGGCTTGTGTTTTATAATCGGTCGCGCCGTTTCCGCCAGCGACGGAGATATCAACAATCCACGTATTGGTGCCCGTCTTCTGCCATGTAACACTTGTCTGGTGGGTGTTGCCCAACGCATCGTAAATTTGGACAGTGGATGCCGTGGACGAATACCCCGTTGCCGCGCTGGCGGGAACGTTGGCGGTATAGGTAACTGTCTTTGTCGCCACAGGATTATCCAAGAGCGACGAAATTAGAATAGGGGTTGTTTGCGCCGTATCGACAATATTATTGGAAATAGTGTATCCTTGCAGATAATAACCAGCGCCGTTCACCATATAGCCGTCTTTGTTAAGTGTGAAATCACCCGCGCGCGTGTAGAAGTTGCTGCCCGTAAAGACGGTGGCCCCTGTGGAATCCTGAGATGCGCTCGTAACGTCGAAAAAGCCTTGCCCTGAAATTGCCAGATTGGTGGTGGTCGCCGTCGTGGCGATATTGCCCTGCACATCGTTCTGATATTCAGGCCGCGCACGCACGCCGCCAGGGCTGTTATTGGTTGCGCTAGACGCCGTAACCAAGTCAGAAAAAGAGGTGCCGATACTTTTGTATCCGATGGTTTGCGAGTTTGCCAAATCGTCGGAAATATTGCCGATGGCCTGTGATTGTGCGCCAAGACCGGAAACCGCCACACCTAGGGCTGCGAAAAGTGAAGACATAATGACACCTCGTTCGTTGATCCTGCCCCTGTAAGGCAAGAAGAGTGATCTCGAACGGGTATAAGCAAACGCTATGCCAAGACGCTACCGCTTTGATTGTGTTTGTAATATATCAATACGCGAGTCGCCCTAAGGGCTATTTTTG
>CAIXLI010000038.1 GCA_903920205.1 uncultured Pseudomonadota bacterium | reverse complement strand
CGCTGCCAGCAATTTACTCAGAACCTCAAAAGGCAAGGAAAGCCTTCAACTTAAACGACATATCGCAGCTTGGGACACCGATTTCCTCTGCAATGTGATCGCATGTTAACTCAGTCGATTGCCCTGCAACGACGACTGGCATGATAAGGGGGGCCGAATCAGATAGAACGACGCTTATTCGGGGCCGCTCCTATTCATTTGACCTAACCCGCGCCGCATATTAGATTCGGCTGAAGTAGATTCGCAGAAGGAGTGTGCGCCCATGACCGAGACGACAGTAACCCGCGCCCAATTGGCAGAAGCCGTGTATCAGGAAGTCGGTTTGTCGCATAACGACTCGGCCCAACTGGTCGACGAGATTCTGGAAGAAGTAAGTCAGGCCCTGATCAAGGGCGGCTCTGTCAAACTTTCTTCCTTCGGCAGCTTTCAGGTTCGCAGCAAGGGCGAGCGCATCGGGCGCAACCCCAAGACCGGCGAAGAAGTGCCGATCAAGCCACGCCGCGTTTTGATCTTCCGCGCCAGTCATGTCCTGAAAGATAAAATCAACCGCACCCTTTTGGGGCCGGTCAAGGGTGAAGCATGAGCGAAGGTTTTCAAACTTCCTCGTCGCAATCTTCCTCTCCGATGCCTTCGCGCGAGATGAAATCGCCTTCCGCTTTTCGCACGATCAGCGAAGTGGCGGAAGGACTGGCTTTACCCCAACACGTTTTGCGCTTCTGGGAAAGCAAGTTTCAGCAGATCAAGCCGTTGAAGCGCGGCGGCGGACGCCGTTATTACAGTCCGGCGGACGTCAAGATCATCCACGACATTAAAGATTTGCTCCACAATCAGGGCTTCACCATCCGCGGCGTGCAGAAATTGCTGCGCGAAAACGGCACGACATCCGTCGCGCGGTCGATGGTCGCCCAGCCGCAGGTGCCGGTCAGCATCCCCACCGCCGCGCCGCAGCCCGTCGCCCAAAGCGTCAAACCGCAACAAGCGCAACCGCAAGGCATGTCAACCGACAAACGCCGCGAGATCGAAGGCGTCCTGGCCGAACTGAAATCGATCCGCAAGGTTCTGCAGCAGAGCGGGATTTAAACGGCGGGATTTCTGCGAGAAGCCCTCGTGCAGTTTTGAAAGCAACCATCCCCGCCCCCACCGTCGCACAGCAAGCGAGGGAAAAGCATGGCTATGAAAAATACTTTGACCACTCTTGACGGGATTCTGGATCGGCGCGTTGTGTTGGAACAACCGGCAACGGGATATCGCGTCGCCATGGACACGGTTTTTCTTGCCGCCGCCGTTCCGGCCTTGGCGGGGGATCGGGTTTTGGATCTCGGTTGCGGAGTTGGCGGGGCGATGCTGGCTTTGGCTTGCCGCGTGCGCGGGATTACGGGCGTTGGAATTGAAATTCAGCCGGAACTTGCCGAGCTGTGCCGCCGAAACATCGAACGGAATGATTTTGCGGCGGGGCTGACGGTACGGCAGGGAGATGCGGGGGATTTTCCGCAAGATTTGCGCGGCGCGTTCAACCATGCGGTGATAAACCCACCCTATCACGAAGAATCACGGCACGATGTTTCTGCCGATGCGATCAAGCGCATCGCCAATAGTGAAAAGTCCGGCGATCTTCCTTTGTGGATTGCAGGGGCAGCGGGGGCTTTGAAACCCGAGGGAAGTTTGACGATCATTCACCGCGCTGACCGACGCGATGAGATTCTCGCTTGTCTGCAAACCGCCTTTGGCGATGTTCATATCTTGCCGTTGTTGCCCAAGGAGGGCGCCGCGCCTAAACGCATTATCCTCCTCGCCCGCAAAAATGCTTTGTTTTCGGTGAGAGAAGCTCGACCTTTGGTGCTGCACAAGGAAACAGGTGGATACTCGGATACGGCAGAGGCGGTGTTAAGGCACGGTCAGGGTTTGGCGATGGAAGGGTGACGGGGACGCATCCGTTCCGTTGATGATGCGTCCTCGTCAGGAGAAAGACTTAACCTTGGCTTGCGGCCTTCTTGACGTCGATAGTCTCGCCACCGGGCTGCCAGTTGCAGGGACACAGTTGATCGGTTTGCAACGCGTCGAGCACGCGCAACACTTCCTGAACGTTACGCCCGACCGACAGATCGGTCACCATCACAAAGCGGACGACACCCTTGGGATCGACGATAAACGTCGCGCGTTGCGCCACGCCTTCGTTCGGGTCAAGGATGCCGAGCGCTTGGCTGAGTTCGCGTTTGATGTCGGCGAGCATGGGGAAGGGAAGCGCCTTCAGCGCGGGGTGGTGTTGACGCCACGCCAGATGCACGAATTCGCTGTCGATGCTAAGACCAAGAACTTGGGCGTTGCGGCTTTGGAATTCGCCGTTCAGCCTGCCGAATTCCGAAATTTCCGTGGGGCAGACAAAGGTGAAATCCTTGGGCCAAGAGAAAAGGACAAGCCATTTGCCCTTGTAACTGTCTTGGGCGATATCGACGAAGGCTTTCTCGATATCAAGCGCACAAGTCGCTTTGAGTTTAAAGGGCGGGAAGTTTTGGCCTACGGTTAGCATCGGCGTCTCCTTATTTTGGGGTAGGGGAAGCTTGAACATCGGGAAAGCGGCTCGAACAAGCCGCTTTGGTCTTACATTCCGAATCTCTTTTCTTTACACAAAATCGTCGCTGTAATGAACCAATGGCTTGCGAGATCGCTCATGGCGTCCTCCTTGGCTTGTTCATTAAAGGCAGTTTAGTCCGAGCAAGACGATATGTATAATCTATTGTTCTTATGGCTACGATAGTCTAAACCTATTGTATGAATTTACGCGACCTTCATTATCTTCTTGCCGTAGCGGACGGGCTGAACTTTAAGCGCGCCGCCGAGGCGTGTCATGTCAGCCAGCCGACGCTGAGCATGCAAATCAAAAAGATGGAAGACTATCTGGGTGTGCGTTTGTTCGAGCGCACCAACAAAAGCGTCATGCTGACCGATGCGGGGCGGCGCATTGTTGAGGTGGCGCGGCGCATCGCGCAAGACGAGGGGCATATCCACGCGATCGCCACGATGCTGCGCGATCCGGCGACGGGAGAGTTCAGGCTGGGCGCGTTTCCGACTTTGGCAAGCTATGTTTTCCCCGTTTACGTTCCGGCGATTGTGAAGGCTTTTCCAAAATTGCGGCTGTTGCTGATCGAAGACAAGACGCATGTGTTGATGGAAAAACTGAATGCGGGGAAGATCGACGCGGCGCTTTTGGCTTTGCCTGTCGAGGATTCGGCTTTTGAGGTTGTTCCTTTATTCGAAGATCCCTTTTTTCTGGCGGTCGGGCATGACCATCCTTTGGCAAAAAGAAAAAGCGTTCGTACCGACGATTTGACGGGGCATAAACTCTTGCTTCTGGACGAAGGCCATTGTTTGCGGGATCAGGCCTTGGCGGTGTGCCGTGCGCGTGGGGCGGAGGAAGAACAAAGCTTTCGCGCCACGAGCTTGGAAACTTTGCGCCTGATGGTGCAAGCGCCCCAAAGCGGGTTGATGACGTTGATGCCCGCTATCGCAGCCTCGGGCGCTGATTGGTTGCGGTACATTCCTTTTGCGGGGAAGACTCCTTCGCGCACGATAGGGTTGGTGTGGCGGAAGGCCGACGCGCGGGGGGATATGATCGGGGTTATGGTTAAGGCGTTAAAGGCGGCACAAGGATAGAGGTTATTGACACGTGAAAGAAAAAAGCCGTTGACTCTAAACAGGAGCGGTAGCTATTACAGAGAAGATATTACTAGGTGGTCGTTATCACACTATTTGAATTTAACTCAGCATTTATGGGGAAATAGTTATGGGTGCAAATGAATTCAGGAATGCCGTCGAAAAACAAACAAAGAAACGTAACTGCCTAGCCGTACCGAGTGAGTCTGGCGG